>JAFUDL010000082.1 GCA_017459225.1 Kiritimatiellia bacterium | reverse complement strand
CACGCCGAGAATGAGGGCGATGTTGAATATGCAGGAGCCATAGGCGTTGCCGAGCGACAGATTTGAGTGTTTGGCCATGCCGGAGAGAACCGACACCGCCAGCTCGGGCGCGCTGGTGCCGAAACCTATCACCACCATCCCGACGATGAGAGACGACATCCCCAGCGCGCGCGCGATGCGCGCTGCCGCCGCGATGAAGCGGTCCGCGCTCCAGCACAGCGCCACCAGGCCGCCAACAATGAAGGCCAGCGAAAGCGCAAGGGGAATGTCCGTATTCAAGTCAAACAAGGCTAGACCTTTCTCGTCTGAACTGCTAAGCTGACCACGCTCTCAAGTGACGGCTGCTTCGAATGCTGCACCATCTTGAAAGGCAGCTGCATGCCGAGTGGACGAAGAAACCGCATCACCCGGCCGGAGCGCACATGCACCTCGCCAGGCACCCGCCCGGCCGCAAGGAACGCGTTCAGCAGCCTCTGGGCGTGGCCTTCCCAAAGACGCAGCAGACCATTCTCGCCGCCGTCAACCGACACCTTCTCCCACAGCATCTTCTCGCCCGTGTCGGCATTCACCGCTGCCAGCAGATAAAGGAAACGCGGCTTCGGCGGCGGAGTATGGTAAGCTGGAATCATCACAAAATCCAGCTCCCATATCTCCTTGGGATACACCGGCAGCGCCCTGGCCTTCTCGCAGTCGGCGCGCTGCAGGGAGACGCTCTCCTTGTACTGCACCACCTCCTCCTGCGGCAGCACGAGCGGGCCGTCAATCCAGCGGTCGGGCAGCACTTCCTTGCGCGCGAACATCGCCTTCTTCTCAATGTACGCAAGCGGCAGATCGGGCTTCTCCTCCATGCGCAGGAGAATTCCGTAGCATTCATATAGAATCGGCGCGAAGAACGCACGCTGCTCATCGGTTGGCGGCATCGGCACAAAACCGGGCTCATAGCTGAACAGCTCCACATTCCCGCTCTTGAGCCCCACGGCCTCGAAATGCGCAAGGTCTATCGGACTCATGCACACGCCATAGTCACGCACCTGGCGCGAAAGAACATAGTCTCTAAACGCAGGAAGTCCGGCGAAGAGCATCAACCGGCCAGCAACAGGACCTTCGCCCTTCTCCGGCACCATTGTGGCGATGTAGGGCACGTCGCTCATCTGCGGCACAAGTGCCCAGTTGTGACGGCTCGCCTTCTCCCAGGGGTTCAATCCTGCAATGGCCCGCGTTATCTCGTATGGATCGCTTCTATCCACGGATCAGACCTCGGCAAGGTATCTCTCGGCCTCAAGAGCCGCCATCGCCCCTGCGCCTGCCGCGACCACCGCCTGCTTGTAGAACGGGTCGGCGCAGTCGCCAGCAGCGAATACCCCCTTCACGCTCGTGCGCTGGCGGTCAACCACCACATAGCCGGCGGCGTCGAGATCGAGCTGTCGGGCGAGGAACTTCGTGGTGGGCTCGTGGCCGATCGCCACGAACGCGCCCGAAACGGCGATCTCGCGCGTGGCGCCGGTGTTGACGTCCTTTAGGCGCAGCGCGGAGAGCTTGCGCCCATCGCCCAGAAACTCATCCACAACCGAATTCCATGCCACCTGCACGTTCGGCGCCTCGAGGACGCGCGCTGCCATCACCTTCGACGCGCGGAAGGCGTCGCGGCGGTGAACCACGGTGACGGATCGGCAGAGGCGCGCAAGGTAGAGCGCGTCGCCCATCGCCGTATCGCCGCCTCCGATAACCGCCACGTCCATGCCGCGGTAGAACGAGCCGTCACATGTGGCGCACGCGCTCACTCCGTGGCTGCGGTACTGGCGTTCGCCTGGAAGGCCCGTCCAGCGCGCCGCCGCGCCGGTGCACACCACCACTGCGCGCGCCTCGATGGTGCCGCTCATCATCGTCTCCAGCTTCTTCACGTCGCCGGATAGGTCGACGCTCTGCACTTCGTCCATGAGGAACTCCACCCCGCAGCGCTCGGCCTGGCGGCGCATCGCCTCCATGAGAACGGGGCCCGCGAGCGGCTGCTCGAAGCCGGGGAAGTTCTCCACGTCGGTTGTCTGCGTGAGCTGTCCGCCGCTCTGCATTCCCTCGACGAGAAGCGGACGCAGATTCGCGCGCGCCGCGTAGATGGCGGCCGTGAGGCCCGCCGGTCCGCTGCCGAGAATCACTATTTCGCGTGTCATTTCACAGCACTCCCTTCGATGACGGCACGCCCTTCTCGCGCGGATCCGCCGCCACGGCCTGCCTGAGCGCCCTGGCGAAGCTCTTGAAGATTCCCTCGCACACATGGTGCGTCTCGTCGCCGAAGATCTCGCGCGTGTGCACGTTCAGGCGGCCCTCCACGCTCACCGAGCGGAAGAACTCCTCCAGCAGCTTCACCTCGAAGTCGCGAACCATCAGATGCTTCTTCGGCGTGATGAAGACCACATACGGACGTCCACCGAGGTCGATCGACGTTTCGCACAGCGCCTCGTCCATCGGCACGGACGCGAATCCGTATCGCGTTATGCCGCGCCTCTCTCCAAGCGCCTCGTTCAGCGCCTGGCCGAAAACAAGCCCAACGTCCTCGACGGTGTGGTGGTAGTCGACGTCCAGATCTCCCTCGCACTCGACGTCGAGATCGATGAGCGCATGCTTCTTGAGAAGCTCCAGCATGTGGTCGAAGAAGCCGATTCCCGTCTTCACCTCGCCCTTTCCCTCGCCGTCGAGGTTCAGGCGCAGGCGGATCTTCGTCTCCTTCGTGTTGCGCTCTATTTCAGCTGTACGCATTCTGCCTCCTCTAGTAGATCTTGTTCTCGCAGCCCTTCGCAAGGCGCACGATGTTGCTCTTGTGCTTGAAGATCACGAAAAGCCCCAGCACAGTCAGCACGATCTTCAGCGCGAGCGTCGGCTTGGAGAGCGGAGTTGGAATCCAGATCATCACCGCCAGAAACGCCGCCGCGAGGCAGCTGCCGAGAGAGATGTAGTGGCTTATCCACACCGTCACCACGAAAAGCGCGAACGCCGCGGAGACAAGCCACGGCACGAGCGCCATCAGCATTCCGAACGCCGTCGCCACACCCTTGCCACCCTTGAACTTCATATACGGCGTGAGAGTATGGCCAACGACGCACGCAAGGCCCGTCCACACCGCAAGGTCGGCGAACGCAGGATTGTCGCCGTGTTCGCCCGCGAACCAGCGCGCCGCGAGAGTGGGCAGAAACCCCTTGAGAAAATCGCAGAAGAACGCGAGGAATCCCCACTTGTGACCCACGGTGCGGTACACGTTCGTGGCGCCGATGTTCTTCGAGCCGACCGTGCGCACGTCGACGCCGCGCATCTTGCCGATTAGGAAACCGAAGGGAATGCCGCCGACAAGATACGCGCCGAGAACGAATAGCGCTATGACCGTCGAATCAGACATGTTCTTTAAAAGCTCCTTTTCAATGCCAACGCGTCACCGAACGGACGGCGGCAGTTCAGAAAGCGCAAGCGACGCCGCATACTGGGAAAGCGGCGTTACCACGATGGCCACGCCTTCGCGCGCCGCCGCCTCGCGCATGTCGTCCGGAACTGGACGCCCATGGCATATCACTATCACCTCGATGCCAACGAGCGTGCACACGGCGATTGTGTTGAGGTGGTTCTGGATGGTGATGAGCACGCTCTCCTCGCCGGCGTGGCCCATCACGTCGGAGAGGAGATCGCTCGCGTATGCACATGCGGCAGACGCGTCCTGCACATCCACCTCGGTTGTGCCGCCCACTTTCTCTCTGATCTCTTCCAGTGTCACTTCTGCCGCCTTTCACATCCGCCGAACACGCGGAGGAACGCCCTTGCAGCCGTTCGCCCCGCGTGTTCCGCATTGCGCCCGAAGGCGCCTTGTTAGAATCCGAGAGGCGCGCCGAAGACCGCCTTGTCGGAGGTCTTGGTGCCCTTGCCGAATCCGCGCCACGGACGGCCAGGGAGGTACCACTCGTTGTCGCCGCACTCGGGCATCGGCACGTCGCCGTCCTTCTCGAAGTCCTGAGGACGCGGCACGCACTCCATGTTGTAGTACTTGCTGTTCTTGTCCGTGAGGATCGCCGCGAGCGAGATCTGCTGGCCAGTGTAGCACGACATGCGCCCGATCACGCCGCACGCGGTGGAAATCGCCACCGCCTCGCCCTCGTTGTAGTAGGGTCCCGTCTTCATGATGGAGCGCAGCAGGTCGTAGTGCTCGATGTCGTAGGGGTTTCCGTCGCGGAAGTCGCCGGTGAGATCAAGCTTCTTCTTGCTGTCGATCATCCTCACGGAGCTGCCGGAGGAGATGATGGAGTCCTTGGTGCGGAACACCTCGCCCACACCGCCGCCCGAGCAGCCGTCGATCTGACGGCACATGGAGTGGATGTGCACTCCTTCGCCGTAGTCGAAGTCGATTCCGAAGAAGTCATACTGGTTGCCCGAGAAGCGGCGGGCGCGCGCGCCGAAGCCGATGGCGCTCTTCGGATAGCGGCCGATGTACCAGTTGGCGATGTCGATGTTGTGGACGTGCTGCTCGCAGATGTGGTCGCCGGAGAGCTCGGTGAAGTTGAGCCAGTTGGCGCAGAGGTAGGCGGCGTTCGTCATGCCGGCCGCGCGCGTCTTGACCCACGGCACAGCGCCGTTCCAGTACACATTGCCGCCGAGAATCGGGCTGACAATGCCCTTCTTGAGAGCGTCCGCGATCAGGCGGTAGCCGCGCTGGTGGCGGCGCTGCGTGCCGGCCACGATGGTGATGCCCTTCTGGGCGGCGAGCTTGGAGGCCTCGATCATCAGGCGGCAGCCAGGACCATCCACGGCCACGCCCTTCTCGGCGAACACGTGCTTGCCGGCCTCGATGGCGGCCATCGTGTGGCGCGGGCGGAAGTTGAGCGGCGTGGTGAGGATCACCACGTCCACGTCGTCGCGCTTCATGATCTCCTTGTAGCCGTTGGCGCCGCCGAACGCGAACTTCTCGTCGAAGACGTACTTGCGCGCCACCCCCTGGGCCTTCTCCACGAAGAAGTCAGCCGCGGCGACAACTTTGATCTCCACGTTGCATCCTTCAGCGCAGAGCATCTTAGCGGCGGCGTGGATGTTGCCGAGCGCGCCGTTGCCACGTCCGCCGCAGCCCACGATGCCCACCTTGAAGACGCGCTTGGCGCCTTCAGCCCTGAGGATTGCGGGCGCGGCGCACACGCCGGCCGCCAGGGTGGAGGTCTTGATGAAGTCTTTTCTTGTCATTTGTCTTTTCCTTTGACTTTTACTGATTAACTGATTAGCCAATCAACCATCAACTATTCACTATTACCTGTCACCTGTTCACTGTATCAGGCCTTCGCCCACTGCTCACGCAGCATGGCAGACATCTTGGCGAGGATTTCGCGCTTCTGGGCGTTGTTCGGCCAGATGGGCTTGTTCTGCGCGTTGCGGCCCACCTCGGGGAAGCCGGCCTCGACGGAGACTGCGCCGCGGTAGCCGATGAACTTGAGGCCCTTGAAGCCGTCCACATAGTCGTCTGCCGCGCCGTCCGTGCCGGGAATGCGGCGCGTCTTGAGCGATGCGATGTGCACGTGCGTGAGCAGCGGACCCGCCGCCAAGAACGCTGCGAAGAAGTTCGGCTCCTCCCAGCGCATGTGCCAGAAGTCGCCCATCACCGTGCAGCCCTTGCCGATCTCCTGCGCCATCTTCGCACCGTCTGCAACCTGACGCAGGAACGGCGTCTCGCCGCGGCGGAGTGGCTCTAGCACGATTGAGGTGCCACACTCAGCGGCCTTCACCGCAAGGCGCTTGCCGGTGTTCGTCACAAAATCCTCGCGCAGCTCCTTGAGGCCCACTTCGGGCTTGCCGCGGGCGGGGCAGATGATGAGGCCAACGCTCTTCATCTCGCCGAGAATCTCGAGAACAGGCATGAACTTCTCGACTTCGGCGTCGTTCTTCGCCTTGTCGGCATAGTCGAAGCGGGAGGGTCCGCACGCAGTGGCCAGGAGAAGGCCGCGCTTCTTCGCGCCCTCGGCCACCTTGAGGCCCTTGTCGCGCAGCCAGCCAAGTCCGCTCGGCGTTTCGACCGCCTGGAAACCGTTCTCCACAAGGAAATCGAGCTTGGCGTCGACGTCGTCGGCGGTGGGGATCCCGCCCCATTGCAGGCAGAGGTTCAATTTCGCCGGCTGTGGCGGAGGCGCCAGCTTGGGCAGCCCCGCAGGGTATGCGCTCTTGCATTCCTCGGCCTTTGCGGAAAGCACTGCCGCAAGACCTGCCACGGACGCGCCCGCGATGAATTCACGTCTGTTCATTAAGACTCCTTTGATTGGTATTGGTGGTTGTTCGATTTATAACTAAAATACGGTGTTTACGAGAGCTTCGTGCGGCCCACGAGCTTCATCAGCACGATCGTGGACACCACAGAGGCTACTAGCAGTCCGCCGCCAAGGCACCAGCACCCGGCGCCGCCGGCAGCGTAGATCAGGTAGCCGCAGCCAAAGAGGCACGTCCACACCGCAAGGCATCCAAACACCATGCAGACGACGCCCATGGGCAGCTCGCGCAGATCGGCGTGGATGAGCTTGTCGAATGCGTCGAGCGTCTCCTTAGGCTCCGCAGGAGTCGCGAAGGTCACGGCAAGCCACCCGATGGTGGTGATCACAACGCCGAGGATGAGCTTCCAGGCGCCGAGGGTTAACCATTCGGCGCGCCAGCCCTCCTGCAGCCACCCCTCGAGGCCGCACGCAGGCGCACCCCACTGGAAGAAGCACGCGACGAGGAAGGAGATGATCATCGCGGAGATCTCGCTCCATGCGTTCAGGCGGTGCCAGAACCAGCGCAGGATGTAGATGAGGCCAGTGCCCGCGCCCACCTGCAGCATCAGGTCGAAGCCGCCCTTCGCGCTCTGCAGCACGAGCGCCATCACGGCGCAGCCCACGAGCAGAACGAGCATGAACAGGCGGCCCATGAGGACCTGCTTCTTCGGATCGGCCTTGGGGTTGATGAAGCGCACGTAGAAGT
>JAFUDL010000081.1 GCA_017459225.1 Kiritimatiellia bacterium | reverse complement strand
GTTCCCGGCATGCGGAATTCTCGACGCCATCAAGGGCACGGGCGCGAAGCTGTATCGTCCAAAGGGCAACGACTACGTCTCCGTCGAGGTGCCGAAGGGTAAGATATGCAAGAAGGCGCGCGTCACGCGCGACCTGATCGAGGCCGACTGCCTCGTTAACATTCCAGTTGCGAAGCATCACGGCGGCGCGATGCTCACGCTCTCGATGAAGAACTGGATGGGCGCGATCGACAACCGCACCCGCCAGGGCTGGCACCGCCAGGGCCTGCATCAGTGCATCGCCGACTTCAGCACCTACCTGAAGCCCACGCTGATCATCATCGACGCCACGCGCATCTTGCTGGACCGCGGTCCGCAGGGGCCTGGTCCTCTCGCCCATCCGCACGAGATCATCTTCGCGACGGATCCCGTTGCGGCCGATGCGTATGCCGCCACGCTCTTCAAGAAGAAGCCGGCCGACATCCCGCACATCCGCCTCGCCGCCGAGCTAGGCGTTGGCTGCATCGACCTCGACAAGGTCGAGATAGTGCGCGTGGAAGTCTAGGAGGCGCGCCATGAAGTGGCTTCGCAGAAACGCGCTTCGGCTCGTCATTCTGGCAGCCGCGGCGGCGTGTGCTTTCCCTTGGATGGACTATCTGCCGATGGGCGCCAAGACGCCGCCCGGCTGGGTGAAGGCCATCCTGCCGCGTCTTAGCCCGCTCCTCAACCTCTTCGGCGCGCTCGCCGCGCGCGAATGGGTGGGATGGACGCTGCTGCTCGGCGTGCCTCTTCTCCTGCTGGCGTTCTTCAAGGGCAGGGTGTTCTGCTGGAAGATGTGCCCGATGGGATTCCTCGCGGAGACCGCGGGCCTGCTCAATCCGCGCGGACGCAAGATCGTGCGCCGCGTGCCGCGCCTCAACAAGGCGATCGCGCGCTGGATCGTGGTGACTGCCGTGTGCGGATATCAGATTGCGATATGGCTTGACCCGCTGTGCATCTTCAACGGTTTCTTCGCGGCATGGCGCACGCCGCTTGCGGTGACTGCCGGGGCGACGGCGATCGGCTTTGTGGGCATACTGTTCCTGAGCGTGCTCGCGCCGAACGTGTGGTGCCACAGGCTGTGTCCGCTCGGCGGACTCCAGGAGGCGCTGATGGAGGCGGGCAGGAAGCTGCTAAGCCGCGATGCCGACGAGGATGCGCCGAAGGTGATGGGCGGTTCGATGACTCGGCGCGCGGTCCTCGCGGCCGCGGCTGCGACGGCCGGCGTGGCTGCAGGACGGGCGCTGGGTCCGAACGCCGCGCGCGCGATACGTCCGCCGGGCGCAGACCTCACGCGCTTCAACGCGCTCTGCGCGCGTTGCGGCAACTGCATGGCGGCGTGTTCGTACAAGCTCATCGTGCCGGACTTCGGCGAGACCGGCGTGGACGGTCTCTACACGCCCGTTCTGCACCTGCGCAGCAGAAGGGTTGCGACCGACCCGGATTTCGACTCGTACTGCTTCCACGACTGCGTCAAGTGCACGGAGGTGTGTCCCACGGGCGCGCTCAGGCCGCTCACGCTCGACCAGAAGCACGCGATTCCGATCGGCCTCGCGGTGATCGACCGATCCAAGTGCCTCGCCTGGGCGAAGAACGAATACTGCGCCGTGTGCGACGAGTATTGTCCGTACAAGGCCGTGAAACTCGAGCGCAAGGGCGACGTGAGCTATCCCATAATCGACGCCGATCTGTGCCGTGGCTGCGGTTCGTGCGAGGCGGGCTGCCCCGCAGATCCCATAGCGGTCGTGGTGAGGCCGCTCAAGGTGGAGGAGATGAAGCGATGAAGAGAGTCAGAAGGGCCATGCTGCTCGCCGCCGCGGTGGCGGTGGCGCTTGCGTTCGCGCAGTCGCCTGCGCACGACGCGCTAAGGAAGGAGATCGAGGAGCTTCAGAAGAAGCCTGCCGTCTTCAATCTGCCGCCGTATCTTCCGCCGGAGAAGGACTTCGCCGAGGTGTGCGAGGAGGCGGGCAGGAAGAACAAGAAGATCTTCGTTTCGATCGGGCGCGAGGCGTGCGGACGATGCCAGCGCTTCTATGAGATGGTGAAGCGCGGCGTGGTGAAGATCGACACGAACGCATTCGAGTTCGTTCGCCTCGACATCGACGAGTACACGCAGCGCGAGTATTTCTTCGCCGCCTTCGAGCCGCCGGATCCGCAGCTGCCGTTCGTTGGCGTAACAGACGCCACGCGCACGAAGTCCAGCGCCTGCCTCACCGGTTCGCGCACCGCTGCCGAATACCAGAAACTTATGGAGAACAATTCCGCAAAAAAGGAAAAGAGCGTAAAATGATCCGCGTCAACGAAAACTACCTCAAGATTCAGGCAAGCTACCTTTTCACCGAAATCGCGCACCGTGTGAAGGCGCACCAGGAGGCGCATCCCGAGGCGAAGATAATACGCCTCGGAATCGGCGACGTCACTGAGCCGCTAGCGCCCGCGGTGGTGGAGGCGATGCACCGCGCGGTGGACGACGAGGCAGGGCGAGAGCATTTCTACGGGTATGGTCCCGAGCAGGGCTACGCGTTCCTCCGCGAGGCCGTGGCGAAAAACGACTTCCAGGTGCACGGCCTTGACGTGGCGGCGGACGAGGTGTTCATCTCTGACGGTGCGAAGTGCGACTGCGGCAACATACAGGAGCTGTTTGGAGCAGACGTCAAGATAGCGGTGGGCGATCCCGTGTATCCAGTCTATGTCGATACGAATGTGATGGCCGGGCGGACGGGGCCGAACGAAGGCGGACGCTACGCGAACCTCGTCTATCTCGACTGCACTGCCGCTAACGGCTGCGTGCCTTCGCCTGCGGACCTCTCGGAGCCGGTGGACGTGGTGTACCTCTGCTACCCGAACAATCCGACGGGGGCAGTGGCAACGCTAGAGCAGCTGCAGACGTGGGTGGACTGGGCGCGCGCGAACAAGGCGATCATTCTCTTCGACGCCGCGTACGAGGCGTTCATCCGCACGCCGGGGATCCCGCGCTCGATCTATGCGTGCAAGGGCGCGAGGGAGTGCGCGATAGAGTTCCGCAGCTATTCGAAGACTGCTGGCTTCACGGGAGTGCGCTGCGGCTACAGCGTGGTGCCGAAGGGGCTCGTGGGATATACGGCCGCGGGAGAGCCCGTGGAGCTGCGTCCGCTCTGGACCCGCCGCCAGACGACGAAGTTCAACGGCGCGAGCTACATCTCGCAGCGCGGCGCCGAGGCCGTCTATTCGCCGGAGGGCAAGGCGCAGACGAAGGCGACGATCGACTTCTACCTCGAGAACGCGAAGATAGTCAAGGACGCTCTCTTGAAGCTCGGCTACGACGTGACGGGCGGCGTGAACTCGCCCTATCTCTGGGTGAACGTGAAGGGCGACTCGTGGGAGTTCTTCGACAGGCTTCTCAAGAACGCCAATGTGGTGACGACTCCTGGCGCGGGCTTTGGCCGCGCAGGACAGGGCTACATCCGCATTTCGGCCTTCAATAGCCGCGCCAACGTCGAGGAGGCCGTGGAGCGCCTCGCCAAGGTGCTCGCCTGACGGAGCCGCCCATGGAAGAGCAGCCGAAGAAACCGCCGCACATCCCATCGAAGAGGGAACGTGTGCGAAAGATCAAGGCCATCCGCGCCGACATGGACATCAAGCGGCGCGAGCTTGGTCTGCAGGCGCCGTCCATGAAGAAGGGGCCGGTCTTCTACCTTGGCCTGATGGCCGTTCTCGCGGTAATCGGACTTTCCGTGATCAAGGCGACAGAAAGCGGGGGCACAGGCGCACGCGTGAGAAACGCAAAGGTGGCGCAGGCCATGCGAAGCGTCGACGCCTTCGCGGAGGCTCTTGGCAGGTTCAAGTTCCACTGCGGCTCTTATCCCACCGCCGAGGAAGGCCTTGCAGCGCTCGCGAGCAAAGAGGTGAAGCGCGACGGATGGATAGGGCCGTACATCAAGAAGATCGTGCCGGATCCATGGAAGAACGCATACATTTACGAAATCACGAACGACGCGCCGGTGGTGCTCTCGATGGGACCCGACGGAGTGCGCGGCACGGCCGACGACATCTCGCCCGCGCCCGAGCTCTTCTCGAAGCCGTTCCGCGACACCACCTGGACCAACGACTGGGCGCCCTACTGGAAGCGCGGCTACATCCTAGTGCCGAGCAAAAGCAAGGAATAGATTTAGAGCCTAGTGCATAGTGCGGTGTGCCTGGTGCGGTCTAGTCATCCGCCGCCGAACGTGATGTTCTATCGCGTGCTGAGACTGCCGAATGAACTTTTCCCACACGAAGCGCACAGGATATGGTAAAATATTGGGGACATGAACAAGAAGATAAAAGTCAAAGTCGTTGGCGCCACCGGTTACGGCGGCCTTGGAATCATCGATCTGCTTCTGCGTCATCCGTACGCGGAGATAGGCGCGCTCGTCGCTCGTGAGGACGCGGGGCGCAGGATATCCGACGTGTACCCGCATCTCGCGGGCTACTGCGACATGCCGATTCTCGCGGCGGACGATCCCGCCGCGCAGGGCGCGTTCGACGTGGTGTTCTTCTCCACGCCCGACCGCGTGGGCATGGCCGACGCCAAGCGCGAGCTCTCCCTCGGCGCCAAGGTGATCGACTACTCGGGCGACTTCCGCTTCACCACGCTCGCCGCATACCAGGACTACGCGACGCGTCTCGGCAAGGACCCCAACCACCTGGAAAAGCACATCTTCACCGAGCACACCATCGTGCGCATCCCGCCCTTCACCTGGCACTGTCCACTGGAGTTCAAGCGGGTGACAAAGCCCGTTTACTTCGAGATCATGCTGCCCCGGGGCCAGTTCGG
>JAFUDL010000080.1 GCA_017459225.1 Kiritimatiellia bacterium | reverse complement strand
CCTGCGCGTGTGAAGGCGCATGCGGGCAACGGCTCGCCGTCGTCGAACACGCGCGACACGGGCTCCATCGAACCCGTGCCGCCGTTCTCGCTGAACGACACGGTGTATGAGTATGCACCCCACACGGCATACAGGTCCAGCACGCCGGATTCATCGAACGTGAAATCGCTTGAGGAGACCATCTCGTTCGCGCCGTGGCTGCTGGTGGTGGCGTCCGAACTCAGTGCCCATCCAAGGAACTTGTAGCCCGTGCGCCCGAGAGCAGAAGCGAGGGTGACGGTTTCGCCGTACGATATCAGCTGCGTGCTGAAGATGTCCGAAGAGTAGTTGCGGTGGTAATGAATCTCGTAGGACTTCGCAGCCCACACGGCGTCGAGCGCCACCACCGCGTCCTGCACGTTCGTGAGGTTGCTCACCTGCGCGCCGTTCAGATACGTGAGGCCGGTGACAGCGTTGGTCCAGCAGCGGAAACTGTAGTTCTCAAACGAGAAGGCGCATGGGGCGAGAGTCTGTGCCTCGTCATATGTGAAGGACTGCGGAGCCATCGTGCCCGTGCCGCCGTTCGCGCCGAACGTGACGGTGTAGGTGATGGGCGTCCACTGCGCGGTGAACGTCTGGTTCTCGAGCGTCTCTACGGTCTCGTTGCCGGTCCATATGCGCCCCTCGCCCATCCACCCGTCGAAGCGATAGCCGGTGCGCGTGGGAACGGGCAGCGTGCCATATTTCTCTCTGTATGTGATGGTCTTGGAGTTCGGCAGCACCGTGCCGCCATTCGGATTGAATGTCAGAGTGTACGTATTGGGCGTGACTGTGAGATTCGTCACAACGGTGGCCAGCTGGAACTCGGTTCCGGGCTGAGTGAGGAAAGGCACCGTGACGCCTCCTGAACCACACTGGAGCTCTCCCTGGTCGAACACGGTTCCACCTTTGTAGTTCGCCGCGTACCATACGAACTTCGCGTTCCCGTAGCCGGGGTTCAGGTTGGCGTAGAGGGTCATTGATTCCACCATCAGGTTTGGGACGTTGATCGACGCATTGGCGGAGGGCGTGTATGTGTTGGTTATCGACTGGCTGAAACCCGGCTGCCGGTATACGGCGACAACGCTCGAGACGCTGTCCGCCATGTCGCCGAAGTCGGCAATGTCCAAAGTCACAGTGCCCGCGCGCGCAGAGAGCGCGGCGAGACCAAGAAGGAGCGCCGTTATGGCTGATCTTTTCATGTTTGCACCTTCCTTCCTTATTCAGTAGTTCCTATTCCAAAGACAACCCGCCCGGACTATCGCCCGGGCGGGAGTCTGACCCAGGTTCGGTCCACCTGACTTACGATTCGGACGGATTGGATCCGGAGACAACCAGCTTGTAGAATCTGCTAGCCTCGGCCGGATCTACCACGATTGAAATATTCACCTCGCCGCTCTCGTCGGGCATCTGCACACTCGGCGTGCCGCTATCATACTCGCCGCTCTCCACTACCTTCCAGTCGCCGGAGAGGGTTGGCGCCGTGTAGAGCGAATACCAGAATCCGCGCACTCCGTTCGCCACCGTGGCCTTGACGGTCACTGTGCCGTCGGGGTTGTTGACGATGGTGAGCGGCGTGCTCTCGCCTTCGGGCGGAAGGGGCGTGAGCAACTCCTCGTCGAGCGAGAGAGTTGCCACCACGCTGCCGTCCTCGCGCGTCTCCACGCCATCGAGCTTCCAGCCGGCGGGAACGGTCTCGTCCACCTTCACCTGCGCGCCATCGGGGAACGCGGCGGCCTGTTCGGCCGTGACCAGAACATTCTCGCCGGGCTTGAGGTTGTCCATCGTCTCGTTCCAGTTGATCGTGAGCTGCACTTCCTCGGGCACTGCGTTGTCCGGCTCGTAGAAGCGCACGAGCGTGGCGTTCTGCAGCAATCTGAATGCGGCGGAGGAGGAGTTGTAGCCTGCCGTGATGTACTGCAACATCGCCGTGCCGTTTTCAAGCGACTCCCTGGTGACTTCGCCGGAGAAGAGGATCCAGTACGCGAACTTCCAGCTCTGGCCTTCTGAATCGGTGAAAGCCGTCGATTCGGGGATGAGCACAACCGGGGAGGTGTTGAGCTCGACGGATTCGCCGTCCGCGATCGTCGAGCCGCTCGCCTCGCCGCCGCCCTGTACGACAGACGCGGGAGTTGTTCCCGAAAGACTCTCGATGCCCTCCACGGTGACTCCGTAGGAAGCGGTGGTCAGCGTGTGTATGGACGATTCGGGATTGTCGCCGGAAGTACCGCTCGTCGTGAAGCGAGCGGTGATCGCGATGGGCGCGACGGGGGCGAAGCTTACGCTCGTGTCGGAGCGGAAGGCGTCTTCAGGGAGACCGGCGGCGGCGCTGCCGTTCCAGCTTTCAAGCGTATAGCCTTCGGGAGCGTTCGCGGTGAACGTGGTGTACTGGCCGTAGGGATACCAGCCTGTGCCGGGATCAACAGTGGCGCCCTTTCGTGCCATGTTGTCAGGGAACATGTTCACCGTCACCTTGACGTAGTTGGTGACGACCTGCCAGGTGAGCACGTACTCGTCGTCTTCGGTGAAGGCGATGTCAACGGAGTTGCCGTTGCCGCTCATCTCGACGCCGGTGCGTTCATTGTAGAGTTTCCAGCCGCTGCAGCCCATGATCACGCCGTCCACTTCGTTGGTGAGCTCGCCGGCGGCTGTGGCGGTGATGGTTTCGCCGTTGCGGTAGCAGTTGGCATGCAGCCCCCATCCGGGTTCGGGCTCGCCGGCTTCGCCGCCAGACGCCACCACCTTGAGCGAATTTCCGGGGGAGCGCAGTTCGTACTGGGCCCAGCCTTCGTCCATCACGGCCAGAAGGCTCGTGCGCAGGGCGTTCGTGGCGGCGACGAGATCGGCCTCCGGCCAAGCGGGGAACCTCTCGTACACAGGATCGCCGCCGGTGGGGGCGTACGTGCTCACCACGACGTTGGAGGTGGCGCTGACGGTGATGTTCGTGTATGTGCCGGGATCGCCGATCTCGTCGCCCTCTTCGACGACCACGATGTTCGTGGTCGTCAACGTCTCGGCGGTAGCCTCCATGCGCGCGTAGCCGTAGGAGAGGCGTCCGTTCCGGAAGTACCAGCGGTAGTCGGAATCTACGCCGCCGGGAAGAAGCACGGTGTACGAGGGCGACATGTCGCCGTCGAGGCTGCCGGCGGAGGTGAAGTAGAAAACGTAGCGGTTTGTGAAGTCATTGACGTTCTTGTCGTCGAGTTCGAAGATGTGGGCGAGCACGGCCTTCGTGTAAGGATCGGCGGACTGCCCGCTGATGCGCAGAATGGCCTTGTTCTCGGCGAGCGCCGCCTCGACCGCGCCGGACAGGCTGTAGCGCGTGGTGCTGTTGAGGATGGCGAACGGAACGATCCAGTCGGGGACGTCCACGGCGAGCTGCGTCGCCACGGTGGAACTGCGCGCGCGCGCGCCCACGGTGTACTCGGCCTTCCTGTCGAAGCACGAGATATTGAACGTGCCGGCGTTGGGCGGCACGCGCGTGGCGAACCAGCCGTCTTCGGTGCAGTTCACGACGCGGGGGGCGGTGCGCTGCGCGCCGGTGTCAGGGTCGGTCACGAGGTCGGCGACGTCGTCGAAGGTGACGTCGAAGGCTCCGACGGCGGGCATGACCTGGCCGACGACGGGCACGATGTCGTCGTCCGCATACGAAATCATCGTAATCACGCCGGAGACCAGCCTCGAGAGATAGGATGCGCCGCCGGTGGTTGCGCGCGTGTCGATGTTGGGCAGGGCGTACCAGCCGTCGCCCGTGCCGCCCCAGCCCATGAACACGCGCACGCGCTCGGTGCCGTCGGCGTCCTGGCCGTAGCCCACGGCCACCACGGCGTGGCCTTCGATGTACATGTCAACGGGGGCGCCCGCGGCGCACTGGCCGTAGATGACCTTGCGCATGTTGTCATCGCCCGGCTTTTCCTCGTTGGCGAATCCAACGAAGCGCGCGTTCTTGAAGCCGTACACCTCCCGCAGCGTCGTGGCCACCTCCTTGCAGCCGTCGATGGTGACGCCCGAGGCGTCCACGTTCCAGCTCATGCCCACGCCAACGCCGCAGTCGAAGGCCACGCGCCCGATGACGTCGCGCTGCGCCGAGTTCAGGCCTGCATACGACGATGCGGAGGTGCATCCTTCGAACAGCGACCAGTCGATGGTGCCGCCCATGGTCGAGGTCGAATAGGGACGGCCCAGATACGAGCACTTCTGCGTGGGGTTCTCGTAGCCGGACTTCGCCTCCATCACCGTGTTGGAGGGATTCATGCCGTAGAACTGCACGAGCGCCGCCGCGGCTGTGGCCACGCATCCGCACACCACGTTGCCGGGCGTGTAGAGGTTGTAGCCGGCGCGGCCCTCCTGGTTCCAGTGCGTGAGCGGGCCGTTCTTCTCGAATCCCTTTGCAATGCACACCTGCATGTCAACTGCGGTCTTGCCCACGGGCGCCGCGGCAAGGCGCGGCGCGGAGCCCACGCCGAGCTCGG
>JAFUDL010000079.1 GCA_017459225.1 Kiritimatiellia bacterium | reverse complement strand
TTCCTCAACTTCGACGAGAACTACCTCGGCAACAAGCTCAAGGAAACGCAGACGAAAAAGGGCCAGGACAAGTTCTACGAGTCGTTCTACCGCAGCTTCCTCAAGCAGCTCTTCAGCGACGGACTCGACAAGCCCGTCGCCGCCCGTTCAGAGTATTTTCTCAGAAAGTACGGGCGCATTCCGTACCTGAACGGCGGCATGTTCTCGGTGCACCAAATCGAGAAGGAGAACAAGGACATCGACATCCCCGACAAGGTGTTCGAGCGCCTTTTCGCCTTCTTCGACGAATGGCACTGGCACCTCGACAACCGCATCACCGCCTCGGGACGCGACATCAACCCCGACGTCCTCGGCTACATCTTCGAGCAGTACATCAACGACCGCGCGCAGATGGGCGCGTACTACACGAAGGAAGACATCACCGAATACATCGGCCGCAACACCATCATCCCATGGGTCTGGATCAAGGCCGTCGGCAAGCGCGACATCGGCGAATTCTTGGTAGGGCTGTCGCCACGCGACAGCCGCACGGTAGGGTCACGCGTCCCGCGTGACCGCATCGACCGCTACATCTTCCCCGCGATGCGCAAGGGCCTCGACCTCCCGCTCCCCGCCGACATCGCGAAGGGCGTCCCCGTCGAACCCCAATCCACCCTCCGCGCCCGCCGCGCCAACTGGAACAAACCCGCGGACGAGAAGTATGCGCTCCCCACCGAAATCTGGCGCGAGACGGTCTCTCGCCGCCAGCGCTGCGAGGAAATCCGCACCATTCTCGAACGCGCGTCAAACCCTCGGGGAAGCGGCACTCTTGCCGCTTCCGATAAGGCACTCACCATCCACGACTTCATCACCTACAACCTCGACATCCGCACCTTCGTCGAGGACGTCATCCGCGACACGCCCGATCACAAACTCGTGCTGCATTTCTACAAGGCGCTACGCGAGGTGACGGTCCTCGACCCCACCTGCGGCTCGGGCGCGTTCCTCTTCGCCGCGCTCAACATCCTTGAACCTCTCTACGAGGCGTGCCTCGACCGCATGGAGGAATTCCACGCCAGGAACCCCAACCTCTTCAAGGATGAACTCGCCGAAATGGTAGGGCGGTCGCCCCGCGACCGCCGCGACCGCCAATACTTCATCTACAAATCCATCATCCTCCGCAACCTCTACGGCGTGGACATCATGCACGAGGCCACGGAAATCGCGCGACTCCGTCTCTTCCTCAAGATGGTCGCCGTGGTGGACGTGGACGAATACGACCCCAACCTCGGCCTCGATCCGCTCCCCGACATCGACTTCAACATCCGCTGCGGCAACACGCTCGTCGGATATGCCTCTGAAAAGGAAATCGAAAACGCGCTTGTCAACGGCGACATGTTCGCCTACGCCGAGCTGAAGGGCAAGATCGACACCGAACTGGGGAAGGCGTCGATGGCGTTCGACTTCTTCCGCCGCGAGCAGCTCAACCTCACGGGCGACCGCCAGCAGCTCGTTGCGGCGAAGGAGGAAATCCACAAGCGCCTCGCGGTCATACGCAAGCTGCTCGACGACCACCTCTACGCCTCCTCCGGCAGCTTGAAGAAAAAGGACGCCTGGCTCCGCGACACACAGCCGTTCCATTGGTACACCGAGTTCTATCCCATCATGCACTGCCGCGGTGGCTTCGACGTCATCATCGGAAACCCGCCGTATGTCTCTTCCAATGATGTACCGTATATGCTCAATAATCCTAATGACTATCCAGACATTTACGCACTGGTTTTTGAGAGAAGTCTGTTGTTACAAGCTGAACGTGGGCATTGTGGCCTCATTGTGCCGATATCCATCACTTTTAGTGGCAAGTTTGCCGGGTTGCGGCGGAGGCTTTTACATGAGACACGATGTTGGCTTTCCACGTATGATAGAATTCCAGGAGCATTGTTTGATGGGGCGAGGCAACGTTGTACGATATGTCTTTCTACAGTAGATACTAAATACGAGCTCTTGACTACTGCTATGATGAGGTGGAAAACAGAAGCGTTTCCAACACTTTTCACTACTCTTGCATACGGTAACACTCCGAACATTGATTTCACTTCACGCGGAATTCCAAAGCTGCCGCCACATTTTAGAGGGGTTTTGCAAGCCCTGGAAAAGAATACTTTTTGTAAACTACATTTTATTGAATCGGCAAACGGTGACATGATACGGTATTCTGCTACGGCAGCCAACTTTATTTCCGTTTCTAAAAACAGTCCCCCTTGTTTTGATGCAGAGACGTTTTCAGAGCAACCATCATCAAAAAGTAAAAGTCTTACAGTCTCAAATGAAGACATGGCCTTCGCTGCTGTGGCAGCATTGTCTGGTGATTTGTTTTTCTGGTATTGGCTCGTCCGAAGTGATGGATTTGATATTACGGGTTGGATATTGAAAGAGTTTTTAGGAGCTGTGGAAACGTTAGATGCAAAACGATTACACTTGCTCTCATTGTTAGGGCGCATATTAAATGCTAAAACGCTTGAGTCGCTTGTGTTCAAAAAGAATGCCGGTATTTATGTGGGTAATTATGACTATCGTCGATTAGCGCATTTTACTATGCGGTCTGATATGATAATTCTATCGGGCCTTGGTTTTGACTTTAGTGAGTTTACGTTGCTTTCCGACTATATACAGCGAGTTCGTGCTGTAAATGTAGTTGTTGGGGAGAAAGGAATCCCTGACTGCATTAGGGGAAAAGTAGGGAAGCGACAAAAGCGATATCGAAACGAAGTACAGGACTTGAAAGAGATCGACGAGCTGCTGGCGAAGCATTACGGGTTCACGGAAGAGGAGCTTGACTTCATCATCAACTACGACATCAAGTACCGCATGGGAAATGAGCCGGAGAGCGAAGCTCGGAGGGAAGGTTCGAGCGAAGCGAAGAACGGCGAAGCCGCCCGCAAGGGCCCGCACGAGCTGAACGCGGGGGAGTGAAGAAAATCGGGTCGTTCCCTATGCAAGGACAAAAGCAAGGATAAAACAGATGGTGAAACAATTGCACAGACGCTTTGAACGCATTGGGCGTTTGCATGGGTACTTGGGGGGATTGTGTGCGCTATCTGTCTTTTGCCGTCGGACGATGAACAATCGCGGCGCGTCAGTTGGCACGTTGTCTGTCGAGGAGCTTCAGGTAGTTTTTCTTGAATTTCTTGACACCTCCGAAAAAGGCAATTTCCGATTCGGAGAGACCTTCGTGAGAGAGAAGCTTGGCGCGGGCAAGCTCCAGCGTGCAGGCAATGTCCGCGACCTGAAAAAGCCGATAGCGGGCAGGTTCCACGTCGGGGATGAATTCGGTGCGAGAGGCGAAGATGGTGAACGCTTCCTTGAGGAGAGATGTCAATTTGGATTGTCCGTTGTCGTAATAGACTTTAAGTTTCTCGTACGCGGACAACTCGTCCGACTTCGACAACAGAAATCCGATGATTTGCTGGAGAAGCGAGTCATGAACATCGGGATGCGGACCGATGAAGTTCTTGTCGACGACAAAACACTTGTAGGTGACATCCACATTGTGGAAGAAGAGGAACATTCTGCGGAAGATGCCCCTGCGCTCTTCTCGGCTCATGCTCGAATACTCGCCCTCGCGTCTGATCAACGGCCCGGCATGAACGCAATGAAGTCGGTCGAGCCCCATGGCTTCGAGCGCGCTTTCAAGCTTTTCTATTTCAGCGGAGATCTCGACGGACTGATCGTGGAAGACCATGCAGACAAGATAGTAGCGCGAAGACAGCCGATCATGCTCGTAGCTGCCGGATTCGTCTATGAATACGCTGATCTCGCGTGTTCTCATCGAAATAGTTCTTCTGGTAATACAAAGGCGAGGATTGCTCCTCGCCTAAGGCAGGAAAGTTTCCCGCTTGCCGGTGACGCAGGCTTTCGCCATTGCCGATTAGTAGTTTACCAAAAGCGTCCTTGTTTCGCAAGGGGATTTCGTAGAAAATCCAGAAGGCAAGGGCCGGACCTAAGCCCGGCCCTGCACCGCATTGCCGAAGCTCAGCGGTCGGTTAACAACCCATCGTGGGGTTCGGTAAAAATTTTATCAAACTCACTTCGATGGTGCAAGGGGCAAAATTCAAAATTTCGAAATTTGGATGTGTCGCGGGGGATAGGTCAAATTCCACCGTGGATTATGACGTCAAGTACCGCGTATGCGACGAGCTGAACGCGGGATGGTGAAGGGTAGGGGGGGTACGATTTGGTGAGGGCTGTTTGATTCGGTAGAAAATCGATACGAGTGCCTACTTGACCACTGTACGCGATTAGCGTATAATATCGGCATGATTTTCATTGAAACACATGTCTTCACGAGGCGTATCACTCAAAGCGTGAGCGACGAGGACTACCATAAGTTGCAGGTGCATCTTACCTCGCATCCCGACGCAGGCAAGCTGATACAGGGCTCTGGTGGTATACGGAAGATCCGTTGCGCCACGAGCGGACATGGGAAATGTGGCGGTGCCAGGACGTTGTATTATTAGGACGTACCAGATAGAATTTACATGATTTTCTGCTATCTCAAGAACGAGCGGGAGAACATCACGCCGGACCAACTGAAGGCATTAAGAAAACTTGTAGAGGAGAACTTGAAATGAACAAGAAAGTTTTTGCAGAATTGACCGAGAGCATAAAAGAGGCCGGGGCAATCAAGCGCGGAGAGGTGAAGCCCTCCCGCCGTTTCGAGGTCTAGCCTCCGAACGTGCGCCGCATACGCCATCGCCTCGCTGCGAGTCAAAGCCGTTTTGCGAGCATGATCGGAGTAAGCATAAACACAATCCAGAACTGGGAACAGGGGCGGTGTACTCCAACTGGACCGGCACGGATCCTTCTCGTCGTGGCGGA
>JAFUDL010000078.1 GCA_017459225.1 Kiritimatiellia bacterium | reverse complement strand
GAAAAGGTATTTTCGAGATTCTTTTTACCATGGTTCTCCCTTCCGATTTTTCCCTTTCTCTGCGCTCTCTGCCTCTCTGCGCCTCTGCGTGAAACTTTACACCGACGACGTCAGTTTTCAATTGCCCTTTTATTCCTGCGGCTTGAGCGAAGCGCGGACCGTCCGGAGGAAGTCCGGCTTGTTGCCGCATCTCAGCTCCGCCTCGAACTCGCCGCGGTCCCCGTCAACGACAATCGACAGCTTGTTCCATCCCTGCTGGAGCGGCAGCTCGTTGTACTCGACCTCGCGGTTGGTGCGCTTCGTCTCCTTGATCTCCTTCTCGCCGACATTGAGCGTCGATCCGCGCGCCTTCATCCAGAGCATGAGCTTCGGCATGTCTGGCTCGATGAGAAGGTCGTCGAGCGGACGGTTGGAATATACGTAGAACTCAAGCGTGTGGCGGCGCGGGGCGATGTTCTTGAGCACCTTGCGCGTCACGGACGGGAACATGATCCGCCCGTCGCGGAGGAAGAATGCCTCCGCCGGATCGTTCACCACCTTGCGGCACTTCACCCCCGCATTCGCGAGCATCCTGCCGAGCGCCTTGTAGCCCTTCTCGGAGTTTGCGAAGTCCGTCAGCGTCTGGACGCGCACCGTCGCCGCGCCCACATGGCGCGACGCAATCACCGCGCAAGGGGCCGTGCATTCGTTCTCGGTGCGGATGATCGCTGCCGTCTTCATTTCCTCGGCCTTCTTGTTCCACTCGCGCCAGTCGGCGCGGCACGCCTCCACTTCCACCTCAGCCGAGCGGATCCACTCGCCGCCCAGCGAGAACTTCGCAGCGTCGCCGCGCTGGAGCTCGCAGAAATAGAAATCGCTGTTGAAGAGACCCCTCACTAGCGGACGGTCCAGCGGGATGAACGTGGAGCGCACGAGGTTCGCGACCTCGAGTCCCTCGCCGACGATCGGCGCGACGGACGCCGCGCTCGCAGGCGTAACGCCCCACACCCACGCGTCAGCGCCCTTTTCGACGAGATGCGCAATCTTCGCCGCCACTTCCTGCTTCAGCGGTTTCGCGGCATCGACGAACACAAGCGCCTTTGCAGGATCCGTCACCTTCTCGGCGAAGACGACGCCCTGCGCGTCGAGGACGCCCTTCAGCGCACCATCGCCAACGCATACGACCTCGGCGTATTCTCGCGCCGGACGTGCCGCCTCAACGGCGCCCTTTTCGGGCCGCACAGACCACTTGCTCCACGCGGGGCCCTCCGGCGCGTTCGCGGCGCGAATCGCGTCGTACATCGGCCATGGATCCCAGATCGGCAGCGCCGGATCGTATCCGGGGTTGAACGTGGAGGAGTATGGTCCAAGCCGCTCTGGCTGCACGCCGGGTTGACCCTCCACGTAATCGCCGAAGAAAATGCCGTCCTCGAGCGTCGGCGCCGTCGTAAGGTCGCGCTTCCCGAACGGAAGCGGCTTCAGCGCGTACCACGCGATGTTGAACACGCTGCAGTACGACGCCTCGTTCGCACGCTGCGCGCAGATGATGTCGTAGCACTCCTTTGCAAGGCCCTCCATGCGCCCAAGGGCAGACGCGTAGCTGCGTTCCGATCCCGCGCGCTCCGCTACCTGCTGCGGCGTGCCGTAGTACGCCATGCTGGACTCTCCGACGCCCCACGGCTTACCGATTTCAGACCAGGCCTTGTATGAATGAACCAGATCGCCGTAGTGCCCCATCGTGACCGGCAAAAGGCCCTTGCCGTCCTCCTCGCCGTCGGACGAAATCCACGGCCGCGTCGGATCGAGCCGACGGCATACGTCGCGCCAGTCCGCCCACGCCTTCTCCTGGCGCGGCATGAGGTCAGGACGGTTGAAGACATGCAGGATGACAGGCTTGTTCTCGTTTGAGATGGACCATCCGAACACGCAGGCATGGTTACGGTCGCGCTTGATGAAGCGCTCTAGGTGCGTGATGGAGTTCGTCCAGAACGCATCGCAGTCGAACTTTGGCCCACCGTCCGACGCCCAGTTGGCAGTCTCGTCGAGGAGGCAGATGCCCATCTCGTCCGCCACGTCATGGTAGAAGCTCGGATAGACCTGCGCGTGCAGCCGCACCGCGTTTCCGTTCGCCTCCTTGATCGCCTTGAACCATGCCCACGCGTAGCGGCGCGTCATCTGCGGGATGCCCATGAAGTGCCACGAGTCGCTGCGGAACTGGATGGGCTTTCCGTTGAGCAGGTATTTGCCGCCGTCGATCGTCCACTCGCGCCAGCCGAAGCGCTCCGCCTTGTGGTCGATGAAGCATCTGAAGCGTCCGTTCTCATCCGTATCCGTAAGAGAGACGACGAGCGAATTGAGGTTCGGCGTCTCGGGCGTCCACTCGCGAAGCGTTCCCTTTACAACTGGGATGGACACCGTCATGGCCTTCGACGACCGCGCGGGTACGTCTACGCGTCCAAACACCTTGCCAAGCCGCAAACTGCCCTGCTCCCAACGTGGAACGGGTGCGGAAAGGACGTCCGTTCCGGCGCGGTTGATCCAGTCGCTCACAGTCACACCGAGTTCCGCCCCGGCCGGCGCGTCGCCGACGTTCTCCACGGTCAAGTCCAGCTCAAGCGTATCCTTCGAGACGAGCGGCTTGATAAAGACGTCCGCGACGCGGAGCTTAGGACGCGCCACGAGCGTGACGTCCTGCCAGATGCCGATGATCTCGCCGCCCCACATCGAGCCAGCGGGAATCACACGGCGACCAACGCCCGAACGGTCCTCGAAGAGCTTCTGCCCGCGCACCCCAACCAGAAGCTCGAAGGTCTCGCCCGGCTTCGCGATGTCTGTGACGTCGGCCTCGAACGGCAGGAAGAGGTCGAAGTTCTCGGCGACCTTCTTCCCGTTGGCGAACACAACGCATTCGCCCGCCACCGCCTCGAAGCGAATGGACACGGTGCGATCCGCCTTGTACGCCCACCACGGCGGCACCGTCACGAAGCGCCTGAGCCAGCCCATCTTGTAGTCGCGCCACGCATCTGGATATGACGGGAAGTCGCGATGATCAGGTCCTTCCTGACGCCTGAGGCAGAAGTTGTTGACGTTCCAGGGGGACGGGATTCGAATCTTCACCTTGTCCCATCCATCCGCCGCAGGCGCAGGCAGTTCAGGCGGCACACCCTTGCCCTCCTTCCACCCGGCCGGCGGCTTGAAGCCCTGGAACTCCCACAGCCCGTTCAGGCACAAGTCCGAACGCACCCCCTTCTCGAGCCGGTTGACGAACCCCTCTGACGGCGCGAAGCGTCCGTTGAACCTTACTCCTTCCGCCATTGCTCCTGCGGCAATACACAACGCCGCCAGCAATGGAAGCACTGATGTTGACACTATGCGTTTCATGTTTGCAATGTCCTTCCTTGTCGGTGTTTATTATACCATTCTGCTCTATGCGGCGGCGTGATATTTGCGTTATTTCTTTCGTGAAAAACGCGCGGATACTAGTTGATTCCGCCGCGGATTTCTGGTATCATTCCATTGTCATGGACACAGTAATATTCTTCGCATCCGCCACGCGGCATTCATGCCGCAAGCGCGTTGCCGGCGTGCAGCGGTATTTCGACAACTCCGACATCCAGGTCGTAGTCGTCGAAAGCAACTACAGCCACATAAACGTCAAGAAGGTTCTCGACTTCTGGCATCCCGTGGGCTGCATCGCCGAATGCGGCAGCGACATGGACGAATACCGCCCGGAGCTCTTCGGCAACATCCCCACCGTCTATCTCGACCGCGACCCTTCGCTGGGGCAGAAGATAAAGTTCTCCGTGAACGCGGACCTCACCGCCTCCGCGGAGATCGCGGCAAAGGAGCTGCTTGCGCTCGGCTATGAAGACTACGCGTTCGTCGGCTTCCCGCTGCCGCTGTTCTGGTCCAAGGAGCGGGAAAACGCGTTCTGTGCGGCGATACGCCTCAACGGGCGGCGCTGCCATGTCTTTGACGGCAAGGGCAAGACCGGCACACGCCGCATCTCCGCGCTCCGCGCGTGGATCAAGACGCTGCCCAAGCCGTGCGGCATCCTCGCCGCGTTCGACGGCACCGCGGAAGAGCTGCTCAACGCCTGCACGTTGGAGGGCATCCGGGTTCCGGAGGACTTCGCCGTCCTGGGCATCGACAACAACGACGAGATCTGCGAGCACACTAAGCCTACGCTCTCAAGCGTGTGCCCCGACTTCGAGCATGCGGGGTTCATGTGCGGAGAGCTGCTCGACCTGCAGCTGCGCAACCCGAACGCGAAAGGCGAGACGCGGACGTTCGGCATCATCGGCGTCGTCAAGCGCAAGTCCACCACCGTGGTAAAGCGGAACGACACGAAGGTGGCCGCGGCCATCGAGTTCATACGCCTGCACGCGGCCGAGGGGATCGGCGTGGGCGACGTG
>JAFUDL010000077.1 GCA_017459225.1 Kiritimatiellia bacterium | reverse complement strand
TCTTCAACGGCAGCACCGGCCTCATCGTCGGCGATTTGTATTTTGACGGCAAGACCAGGAAATGGCGTTCGCAGGGAACCGCCGCGCAGTCCCTCGTGTACGGTAGGTACGTCGCGGGCGACTTCCGCGCTCCGTTCACCATGCAGAGCGGATCCACGCTCGATCTCTCGGAGATGTCCTACACTTGGAGCGCCGATGGAAGGGCGCTGGACGGCGCAAATGCCTTCCGCACCGACACCGGCCTCGTCACCTTCATTTCCTCAAGTGCATCCTACGCCGTCGACATCGGCACGCGCGACGTTGTGGTGGGTCAGCAGCTTGTCGAGTTCGCCCCGTCATTCATACCGGACGAGTCCGTAACATTCACGCTTGCCGCCACTGGAGCGGCGCAGACGCCAGAGGAACGCATGATCGGCGTTGCCGTGAAGGCTACAGGCAACGGCTATGGACTCTTCGTGAAGAGCCTCCTAGCGCCGCAGTTCGCGAGGTGGGATCTGAATGCCGAGACGCCCGGATGGAAGTTCTACCGCGCCGACGGCACGGAATATCCCGATGAGTGGACGGAAGGCGTTACCGAGGATATGGAGGTTCGTTTTTCGTCCTACGCTGAATACGAGGCGATCAAAACTCAGGCGGTGAATCCAGTCGCGTACGTGCTGGATGGAACGGTCGTGTTGCCGGAGGAAGTCGATTTATGGGATATGACCACATGCTTCGACTACATGGCCGATGGTACCACGATAGATCTCAGGGGCAAGATTCTTTCAGTCGCTTCGCTGAGGGGCGGCGGCGAGGTGACGGACTCATCGCCTGACGCCGCACACCCGGGAGAGCTGCATCTTATAGTGGCCGAAGGTGTCTCAGTCGCGAACAGTGTAGTGACGTTCAGCGGCAACATGAAGTTCGTGAAAGAGGGCGCGGGCACGTTCACGGCGTCCAAGGCCGACCAGTCCTACAATGGCGGCACGTTGGTGACAGAAGGCACCGTGGTCGTAGGCACGGCCACGCATCCCTTCGGCAACGGCAACGCCACGCAGACCGTGACGCTTGGCGAGAACGCGACGTTCAATTTCAATGCCAACAGAAACGCCTCCACATGCTGCTACAACTTCGAGCTACACAAGGGAAGCAAGGTCAACACCGGAAGCGTGGGCGACCGCTGGAACCGGCACTTCGGGTCGATTACGCTTTTCGGCGACGCGACGTTCAGGGCGGAGAACAAGGCATTCGTCGGCGGCAGCGCATCGGCCACGCCTAGCACGATCACACTGAACGGTCATACGCTGTACCTCGACCTGAACGGCGACGGGAACATGCGCTACCTAAAGACGCTCGACGAGGGCACGATAGCCTTCATACACGGAGACAGCACCTATTACGGGGAGGTGAACTTCAGAACGGCGTCGGTGAAGTTCATCGAAGGCGGCTACTTCTTCAACGGCAGCACCGGCCTCATCGTCGGCGATTTGTATTTTGACGGCAAGACCAGGAAATGGCGTTCGCAGGGAACCGCCGCGCAGTCCCTCGTGTACGGTAGGTACGTCGCGGGCGACTTCCGCGCGCCGTTCACCATGCAGAGCGGCTCCACGCTCGACCTTTCGCAGGTAGATGGCGTGTGGACTCCTGACGGGCGGGCGCTGGACAACGGCAACGCATTCCGCACCGATCCCGGCCTTGTATCCTTTGCCGACGGGGCGGAGATAATGGTGGAGGTGGGGGAGAGGCAGGATGTACTTTCGCTTGCGCATTCCGCCAATCCGTATCTCGTCACCTGGTCCGCGAAGCCCGACGCGACGTTTTCGATTGAGCCGGCGCTGAAGAAGAAGGGTTTCAGGCTTGCGGCAGACGATGCGGGGCTGAGGCTCTTCTACACTGGCGGCACGGCTATCTTCTTCAAGTGAGAAAGCTCCGCGCGGATGTGCTGGCGAAAGCCCTGGGTATTTGGTAGAATACCCGCATGGAATACAAGTGTAGCACAGTGAGGGGCGCGGCATGCCTCGTTGCGTCGGCCTTCGGCTTCGCGCTGATGGGCATGTTCGTGCGCATGGCCGATCTGCACGGCGCGCCGATCTCCGCGTTCCAGAAGAGCTTCTTCCGGAACGCGGTGGCTCTCATGATCGCCCTTGCGATGTTCGCGAAGGGCGCGCGGGGAGGAGTCTCTTTCGGGGAGGGTCCGGCGGCGCGCCGCTGGACGGTTCTCGTGCTGCGCGCGGTCGTGGGCACAGCCGGCATCTTCGGCAACTTCTACGCGTTGGGAAAAATCGATCTTGGCGACGCGATGATGCTCAACAAGCTCGCGCCGTTCTTCACCGTGCTATTCAGCTGGCTCTTCATAAAAGAGCGAATAACTCTGCGGCAGGCGCTTTGTCTCGTGGGCGCGCTTGCCGGAGCCGCGCTGGTGGTGAAGCCTGGCTTTGGCGCGATGCCGCTTCTGCCTGCGTTGTGCGGACTTTCGAGCGGAGTGTGCGCGGGCGCGGCGTATGCGTGCGTGCGAGAACTCGGCATCCTCAAGATGGACGGCAGGTTCATCGTGCTCTTCTTCTCCGCGTTCTCATGCCTCGCCTCCGCTCCGTTCCTCATTTTCGACTACCATCCCATGACCGCCGCGCAGGTGGCGATACTGGCAGGCGCTGGCGCTGGCGCGGCGATCGGACAGTTCGGCATCACGGCCGCGTATCGCTTCGCCGAGCCGCGGCGCATCGCCGTCTTCGACTACACGAACATCCTATTCTCGGCGCTCCTTGGATATCTCGCCTTCGCCCAGGTGCCAGATGCCTTCAGCTGGTGCGGCTTTGCCGTCATCATCACGATGGCGTTTCTGATGAACCGCCGCTAGCGTGAGGTTTAGAAGTTTCTGGTTTCTGGTTTCTGGTTTAGAAGTTTCGGGTTCCGAGGTTCGTCAGTTGATTTAGAGAGGTGTTTTTGATATTATATTCGTAGTCAATGAGCTTGAAAGGAGAGGTTGCCAGGCGATGAAAGAAAAGCGGAAACGCGAGCGTCGGCGATCGGGCGTCGTCGAGATGCTGGATGGAATGACCGGTTATCTGTTGCCGGGATTCCTTGCGTTTGCCGCTTTTGCATGTGCCTTCGTGAGCATGTCGAGAGAATCGTTCATTGCGCTTCTAATCGCGGCGCTGTGCGCCGTTGTCCTTGGCTGGGTGTTGAGAAGAAGAAAGGCAGCCGCGGAGAAGAGGCGTGTTGCCGATGTCGCCAGAAGAATGTCCGAGAAGGGCATACGCATCAAGAAGGGAAAGAGAAAGGGCAGACTCAAGCACCATGAGCCGGACATCATGCCGTTAGAACTGCGCAAGGCCGTAAGAACGGGCGTGCCGCCTCCAAAGGCGGCCCGACCTTCTCCTCCACGGTTGGCGCGCTCCTTGCCGTAAAACCAATGTGTTGGTAAAC
>JAFUDL010000076.1 GCA_017459225.1 Kiritimatiellia bacterium | reverse complement strand
GACCGTAAATCCCGGCGTTTTCTTCGAGCGCTCTCACGAGCTTTGCCTCGATGCGCAGTGCGAGCACTACGCCCGCCGCGAAGATGGCGGCCCACCGCAGATGCCGCACGCCATATCCCCATGCCGCCGCCAGTGCCACGCCTGCCACGGCGGCGAGCCATGGCCATGCATGGGCGACGTGCGGAATGGAGAAGCCTGCGGCCTCGCCCGCGATTAGAAGGGCGGCGGCGCACGCGAGGCGGGCGGATGGTGACTGCGGCAGCGAGATGCGCATCGTCTAGGCCCAGTAGGTGCGGTCGAGTTCGCGCCAGGTGCTCGCTTCGAGGACGTGTGTTTCCGTCACGTCGTCGGAGCCTGCAAGGTCGGCAACGGTGCGGGCCACCTTGAGAACGCGGTCATATGCGCGGGCGGAAAGATCAAGCTGCAGCAGAAGATGGCGCATGCGCTCCTGCCCGGCGGCCGTGAGGCGGCAGAACTCGGCGAGGTCACGCGAGCGCATGTCGGCGTTGCAGTGGAGACCGGGGCGTCCGGCGAAGCGGCGGCGCTGGCGTTCGCGCGCTGCGACAACGCGCGCGCGTATGGCGGACGAGGGTTCTCCGCGCGGGGCGGAGATGAGTTCGCGGAAGGGGACGGGCGGGAGCGAGAGCTGGATGTCGATGCGGTCGAGAAGCGGACCTGAAATCTTGCCGCGGTACGCGAGAATCTGGCGCTGCGAGCAGCGGCATGTGTGCGTGGGGTCGTCGGCATATCCGCAGGGACACGGGTTCATCGCCGCCACCAGCATGAAGCGCGAAGGGAAGTCGCATGCGGCGGCGGCCCGCGATATGGCAACGTGTCCATCCTCCAGCGGCTGGCGCATCACCTCCAGCACGTTGCGGCGGAATTCGGGGAACTCGTCGAGAAAGAGAACGCCGCGGTGGGCGAGCGAGACCTCGCCGGGAAGGGGATGCGTGCCGCCGCCCAGAAGGCCGCAGTCGCTTACGGTGTGGTGCGGGGCGCGGAATGGACGGCGCGTCACGAGGGAGCGTCCGCCAAGAAGCTTCCCGGCGACGGAATGTATGCGCGTCACTTCGAGGGCCTCTTCGGGCGTGAGCGGCGGAAGTATGGAGGGAATGCGCCGCGCGAGCATCGTCTTGCCTGCGCCGGGCGAACCGATCATGAGCACGTTATGCCCGCCGGCCACTGCCACTTCGAGGGCGCGCTTCGCGAACTCCTGTCCCTTGACGTCGGCGAAGTCGTCTGCGTCGGCGTCGCCTTCCGCCACTAGCGCGGCGAGGTCGCGGAAGACAGGATCGATTCTGAGCGCGCCGGTGAAGAAGTCAGCCGCCTCGCGCAGCGAGCGGACGGGATACACGTCGATCCCCGCCACCACGCTCGCCTCGGCGGCGTTCTCCGCCGGCACTAGAATCCCTTTCTTTCCGATCCTGCGCATCTCAAGTGCGATGGGCAGAATGCCCTGTGCGCGGCGCACTTCGCCGGAGAGGCCGAGTTCGCCCGCGAGGGCGAATTCGCCTAGCTCGTCGGCCTTGATCTTTCCGGTGGCGGCGAGCAGCGCGACGGCAATCGGCAGGTCGTAGATCGGCCCCTCCTTGCGAAGATCGGCTGGCGCGAGGTTGACGGTCACGTTCGCCTCGTGCTTCTTGAAGCCTGAGTTGACGATTGCGGTGGAGACGCGGTCCTTCGCCTCTTTCACCGCCTGGTCGGGCAGGCCCACGATCGTGAACTGCGGCGCGCCGTCGCACGAGCACACCTCGATTTCGACCGTGCGCGCCTCCACTCCGTTCACTGCGCCTGAATGACATTTTGCAAGCATTTTTCGTTTCTCCTTTCGTGGCGGGCGACACCGCGCGCCGATGCGAAAATGATAACGCAAAACGGGTGGAAAAATCAAAGAAACAAGTGTAAGTTCTTTGTGTGCCAAATGCAAATAAAATGCAAGTTCTCTTTGCATTTCCTTGACATTTCTGTGGGGGACTGTCCCCATGCATTTCCTTCGGGGGAGCGCGCGGGGACAGTCCCTTGTGATTTTCGGAATTGGAAGTCACGATTCGGGGAAGCGACACTCTTGTTCGTTTCCTAGGGGACTGTCTCCCATGAAAAATTCTGAGAAAGTCCGAACCTTTCTCGCTTCATGTGCATTTATCCATGTAGGATAGATGTCCATGCAGATTTGGCAGGAGATAATCAACGACCGGGAACGCGGAGCGCGCGCACTTGTGGCGGTTTACCAAGACCGCCTCTTCTCTGCCGCTCTGATCCTGTGTCGCGACCATGCGGCCGCCGAAGACCTGCTCTTCCGCACGTTCTCGCGCGCCATCGCGAAGATATCCACCTTCCGTCCCAACACCAATTTCTACAACTGGCTCTACACGATCATGATCAATTTCCGCCGGATGGACCTCCGCAAGGAAAAAAGTTCGCCTGTCACCTTTACGGATGCCCTGCCCGAGACTCCGACGGAAGATACTCCCTTCACGGCCCTCGCCGCCAAGGCAGACCACGCCTCTATCCGCGCGGCGGTGGACGAACTATCCGAACCGCTCAAGGAAGTCGTGATTCTGCGCTACTTTGAGGGACTGCAGCAGGAGGAGATCGCGGCCACGCTGTCCCTGCCGCTTGGTACCGTCAAGAGCCGTCTCAACTACGCGCGTACCGTCCTCGCCCAACGGCTCGCCGAACCACTTGGAAAGGAGGCAGAGAATGGATGAATTCGATCAGGCAATCATGGAGGCGCTGAATGAATCTGTGCAGCCAGTCGGCTTGCCGACAAACTTCGCCGACAGGCTAGTGGCGCGCACGCAACGCCGCACCCACTTTTGGAAGCTGCTGCTCGTCGTCGGAATGTTTACTGTTGCCGTCGGCGCCGTCATAACCGCAACATCGCTTTCCGTAGATGACGGGCTTCTGAAAGATGACGAGCAGCTGGAGACGAGAGACGAGACATCACGTCTCGCGTCTGACGTCTCGCAGCCTGACAGTGAAAGTCGCCATCCTGGTGGCGACGAGACAGAAATTTCCACACCTCAACAAGGAACAACTCAAGTGAATAACACCATCCGCAAGGCGGCCGCCCTCATGAGCGCGCTAGCCATATCCGCCACCCCGCGGCTCGCAGCTGCAGACGACTACCAGTTCATCGTCTCCGGATATCCCGCGGCGAATCCCAGCCATTCCGCCGTTTCGTTCGGCACTTCGCTCGTCGTCGGCGCGTTGGCCTCGGCCAGTTCATCCTCCGCCTTGGAGGCTCGTTGCCGCACACACGACTATTCATTTGGAACTTCACTTCGCTCTGACGAATACAGAGCTATGATAATCATTTTCAGGTAGAAAGAGAAAGGAACAAACCATGCAAATGAAAACCACATCTTCGGGGAAGCGGCGCTCTCGCCGCTTCATCTACGCCGCTATCGCGGCCGTCTCAGGCGTGGCAATGGCCGCTGTCCCCGAAGTGTCGAACGTCACGATGGAGCAGGCGCAAGACCGCCTAGTCACCATCACCTACCAGCTTTCTGACGCTCCCGCCGTTGTGACGCTGGACATCCAGACGAACGCCAACGTCAACGCGGCGGCTAACGATCCCGGCTGGACCTCGATCGGCGGCGAAATCGTCAGCACCGCCAAGGGCGACGTGTGGAAGAAGGTCTCCGGCAAGAACACTTACACCATCAAATGGCGCCCCGACAAGTCGTGGAGAGACGAAAACGACGAAGGCTTCAAGATCGCGGCCAACGGCGCCCGCGCCCGCGTCACGGCCTGGCCCCTTGACAACACGCCCGACTATATGGTGGTGGACGTTTCCGCAGCCGCCCAGCCGGACACGCAGAGGTACTATCCGTCGGTGGATTTTCTTCCCGGTGGCGTTCTCTCCAACACGATCTATCGCACTACGACGCTTCTCATGCGCAAGATAATGGCGAGAGGCGTAACATGGACGATGGGTTCGACCACATTGGAGACAAAGCGCAATGCGGCAAACGAGGCAACACATCAGGTGACACTGACGAACAACTACTATATAGGCGTGTTTCCTGTCACGCAGGATCAGTGGGACTTGATTCAGCCGAGCCGCCTTGCGCCTGCCTATTTCAATAATGCAGCAGACCGTGCGATGCGTCCTGTAGAGAATGTGTCTTATAACGAGATTCGCAACGCGGCAAACTCCACTACGGCGAACACGGCCTATGACTGGCCTGCGGACCCCAATCCGGGGTCATTCCTAGGAAAGCTCCGCACTAAGACCGGCATCGACTTCGACCTTCCTTCTGAAGCGCAGTGGGAGTTCGCCGCACGCGCCGGTAACGGTGACACGAAGTGGGGTGATGGCTCGGGCATTATGAATACGGACACGGATGAGAATCTTGACAAGCTGGGGCGTTACGAGCGGAACGGCGGAAAGGTTCAGGATGGGTCATCCTACGCCAATCCCGAGCAGTCCTGTGGGGCGACGAATGGTACGGCCGTTGTTGGTTCATATGCGCCGAACTCTTGGGGACTCTATGATACACATGGTAATGTCTGGGAATGGTGTCTTGACTGGTACGCAGCCGACGTCACTGGAATCGGCGGCAAGGTGAACATTGACCCTACGACACCTGCGAACACTTTGTCTGGCAATCCTACATCGAGTGCGGATCGCGCGAGTCGTGGTGGGCGTTGGAGTAGCGCGGCGAGTTTGTCCCGGTCTGCGTCTCGCAACAATGCTCGGCCAACGGCTAGAGGGAAAGATATCGGTTTCCGTGTTACCTGCACCGCCGGGCTGCAGTAGCCGCCCACACGCGGCCCTCCATCGGGGAAGCGACACTCGGGGAAGCGACACTCTTGTCGCTTCCTTCCCTGCCAGGTCATGAAGCGGCGGGAGCGCCGCTTCCCCGAGGCGCGGCCCCTCCATCGGGGAAGCGACACTCTTGTCGCTTCATTCCTTCACTTACCCATATACCGACCATGCTTTGGCAGTATCGTTGCTTTTGATGTAACAGAGTATAGAGTCAAAATGCCGTTGGTTTCTGATAAGTGTATCCCATGATTCCTTTTGCCAGATGATGCCAGCCATCCCACGTGAACGATTGATTTCATGAGCCGACACGCCTTTCCACTGCCGCATGAGGGTGGAAATCGTCTGTCCGGCAATTGGCGTGAAAAGAACATGTACATGATTCGGCATAATGACAAATGCGTAGAGGATGTATCGGATGCGATCGAATCGGCGCAGTACAGTCTCAACGATTCGTCGTGTGGATGTGTCGTTCAGGATGCAACTGCCGTATCCAGAGTCTAGCCACTTTTGAACTTGCCCGTCGAACTTGGTACGGTATTCGACGATGGTTACGTTGTCCCATGGTTCTGGGTGCGCGTCAAGCCACTCGTCACGTTCAGCGCGAAGCGCATCAAGTTTACCTTGCGGAAGGGAATCGGCAAGGCGGAAGGTCGTAAAGCATGTTACACCTTGTTGCTCCCAATGCGGAAGGTTGGCTTGTGTGACATTAGTGTCCGCTTGTGAACAGAAGAAGGCCGGAGGAGGAATTGGAGAGGCGGGAGAAGGGGAGTTGTTCATAATGGCAGAAAGTATATCATCTTGGGCTTGAAGCGGCAAGAGTCCCCAAGGCGCGGCTCCCTTCGGGGAATCGACACTCTTGTCGCTTCCTCCCCTGCCGAGTCATGAAGCGGCGGGAGCGCCGCTTCCCCGAGGCGCGGCTCCCATCGGGGAAGCGACACTATTGTCGCTTCCTCCCCTGCCAGGTCATGAAGCGGCGGGAGCGCCGCTTCCCCGAGGCGCGGCTCTCCTTCGGGGAAGCGACACTCCTGTCGCTTCATCTGTTGACGCGTCTCGGTGCCACCACATCTTCATACGGTGATTCGAAGCGTTATGGCTTGTGCGATCGGCATGGATATGGCATAATGTGGACGTCTGCATCAGAAGCGCAGGCGAGAAAGGCTGACGAATATGTCGAAAGAGATGATAGATGCTGCGCTGAGACGCGCTGCCGACACGAAGGCGTGCGTGATCGGCGATGGCGTGCTGCGCGAGACCGCCGCTGTCTTCAAGGCGCAGTTTCCCGGCGTGGCGCGCGCAATCGTGGCATTTCTGTGGGGGACTGTCCCCATGCCGCGATGAAGCAGCAGTTAGCTGCGTTTCGCGCATCGCTCCAGGAGCAGGAGCTTGCGAACTGTCCGCCTCTTGGCAGTTGGCTGGAGGCGTTTCAGGAGCTGAAGCGACTGATCAATTTAAGCGGTGCCCTGCGCAAGGTGCTGTTCATCGACGAATTGCCGTGGATCGACACGCCAAAGTCCGGATTTCTTTCCGAGCTTGAGGGTTTCTGGAACCAATGGGCCTCTGCGAGGAAGGACATTGTCCTCGTGGTGTGCGGCTCAGCCACTTCGTGGATCATAAACAAGGTGCTTCGCAATCGCGGAGGCCTGCACAACCGCGTCACGGCGCAGATACCCCTTGAGCCATTCACGCTCGGAGAGTGCGAGCGCTACGCGGTTTCCCGTGGCATGGTCCCGTCGCGCGCGGAGATAGTGGTGACGACATACGGCATCAAGCGCAACAGGCATTCCGGCATAATCCAGTCGCAGGTGACCATGGACCAGCTGTTCGCGAATTGAAGGCAGAACGGAGGCAACGCATGAAAAGCGTCCAGGCCTCAAAGAAGCTGGGCGAGGTGTGTGAGAGCTGGTGCGGTTGAGCGCCGCGCATCCTCTTCATCACCGACGCGCGCAGCACGCTCGGCAATCTCGCTGTGATCCGCACCGGGCGTTCTTTGCCGTGCTGATGGGCACGATGGCGATGGTGGGCATGTTCAGAAGCTTCGGCAGCAGTGCATAGCCAAGCCTTCGTGGTTGCGTGCGGTACTTCAGTTTGATACAATAACAATGTGTTCGGACAAGGAAAGGAGCAAGACATGATGAAGGTTGGATGTATGAAGAGGTTGCTTGTGGCCGCCACGCTGGCCGCTGGATGCTGTTTCGCAGACGGTTTCACGGGCACTTGGACCGATCCCGATTCTGGATTGTCCTGGGCGTACAATAACGATGGAGGAAGCGACGGGCTCATTCTCACGGGCCTTTCGGGAACATGTCCAGAAGCCCTCGTGATTCCGTCCGACATCCCCATCGTGCGGATGGTTGGCAACGAGGTCGTCACGAGCGCGTATTTCGTGGAGGCGCTGCAGGGCATCTGCAGGAACAAGACGAACATCAAGTCCGTCGTCATTCCCCCGATGGTCGCCTCCCTGACTGGCGGCACCTTCGCCGGCTGCACGTCGCTCGAGTCGGTGAGGTTCCTCGGCCCGGTGCCGACCGGTCTCGACTTCGGCCTGACGTTCAGAGGCACGCCGTACCTCGCGGGGCTCAAGGCGGCTAACGACAACGATTACATCTACACCCCCGATGGCGCCGGCGAATACGTCGACGCCGCGCGGGAGATTTCCGGTGCGAGCGGAACGGCGCGCGACAACAACCTCCTCGCGACGCCGAACGAGCCCGGCGGTGACGACGTCGTCGTCGACCCGGTGAAGGAGTTCGACCCGCTCCGCGGCTATGCCGGGTGGCTCGTGGGATCGAAGTGGTACAAGTGGACCGCGCCCGCGTCGACGACGGTGTGGTTCGACACGAGGGGGAGCGATTTCGACACGGTTCTCGGCGCGTACATCATCGATTCGTACAGCCCGGACCACGATCAGGTGGCGTACATCTACCGCGGCGAGAACAAGGGCTTCAGCGGCAAAACCAGCCTCGTGTCGTTCAAGCTGGTACAGGGCCAGACCTACCATGTCTGCGTGGGCGGCAGCCTGGCGAACGACAAGAGCCACGCGCGCGGGAACATCGTGCTCAACTGGCGCACGGGCACGCCGGTGACGCTGACGCTCATGACGCCCAGCACGAAGAAGGCGACCCAGTTCATCAGCTACAAGAAGATACCCGTTCCCAAGGGCAAGCCCGTCGAGGTGCTGCCCGAGCCGACGCGCGAGGGATATTCCTTCGCCGGGTGGTACACGAAGAAGGCCGGTGGCACGAAGGTGACGGCGGCCACGAGGTTCGCGAAGGCGACGACGCTCTACGCCCGCTGGACGCTCCGCAAGTACCGGGTGACGCTGCTTCCGAGCGAGGGTTGCGCGTCCCTCTCCGGTCAGGGGCTCCATCCCCACGGGAGCTCCGTGACGATTTCGGCCGCGGCGCTGCCCGGCTACAAGTTCCGCGGCTGGGAGGTTTCGGAGCCGATACCCTCCGGCACCGCGTTCACGAACTACAAGAGCCTGTGGCGCAAGAACCAGACCGCGAAGATAAAGATTCCGGCGGGGAACGTGGCGTACACCGCCACGTTCGTGAAGGAGGACGAGGATTTCCTCTCGTTGATCGTGGGCGGCGCCTCCACCGGAGCCGCGGTCGATGCCGGCCCGTGGTACGCGGAGCAGACGCCGTCGCTCGCCGTTCCCGTCACGGCCAATTCCCAGAGCTATCCCACGGTCACGACGAGCAAGCTGCCGTCAGGCACCGCGTTCAAGCTCGCGAACAGTGACTGCGAGTACGTCTTCTCCGTGCCGAACACGGCCAAGCTTCCGCCCGGCCGCAACGTCGTCAAGGTGACGGCGAAGAACCGCTGGGGAATGACGACGAACGTCAGCCTCGTGGTGTTCGGCAAGAACAAGACGGCCGCGAACGCCTGGTTGACCGGCATCGAGACGTCGGCCCTTGAGCCCTATCCGATGACGGTCGGCATTACGCCGTCCTTCGCCGACCTCGGGATAGTTCCCGTGAAGGGCTGCACGATCACGAAGATGACGGGCCTGCCGGCGGGCCTTTTGTGGGACGCGAAGAAGAAGGCGTTCACGGGCTATCCCACGCGGACCGGCACGTACACCGTCTCGATCATCGCCTCGCTGAAGGTCGGCAAACGCCTTACGAACAAGGTCTCCACCATCACTGTGGTGGTGGCGCCGCTGCCGGAAGGGCTGGCAGGTGTGTTCTACGGTTCCACGCGTCCTGTGCAGGACGATGGTTCGTTCCAGCTGAGCAGTGATTCCCAGGTCGTGGCGCTGACGGTGGCAACGACCGGCAAGCTCACGGCGAAGGTCGGCACGTCGACGTTCTCCGGCGGCGGGCTGAAGTATCTGCCCGACGCCACAGGCGACCGGTACGAGGCTAAGTTCCACAAGAAGACGTCCGCCAGGGTCGGCAAGAAGACGCGTACGGTGGACGAGTGGCTGACGCTGACGATCAATCCGCAGGCGGACATCTTCGGACCGGCGTTCGCGCTCGAGGATTCTTGGTATTCCCGCCAGATCGTGTTCGCGGGCAGCCTGTCCATCTCGCCGGATACGCGCGTCGCCGGCCGGTTGAACAAGTTCGGGAAGGGCGCGGATGGACTCCCCAAGGACGCACAGTGGAACGCGATCGCGAACCTGGCGGCGGAACGCGGCGAGATGGAGTTCACGGCATACGTGGACGAAGGGGCTGGACGGAATCCGGTTCCGGTGGAGCTGAAGGTGTGGGTGAACGCCGAGACGGGCGTCGCGACGCTCGCAGGCACGCTCGGCGGAACGGCCCTGAACGGCACGGCGGTGCTTTCGCCCGAGACGGATCCCAACACCGTGGGGGTGGTGGCGAACGCGGCGTTTGCGCGCTACTTCATCGGCAAGTACGTGATCGAGGTCAAGTGGCCTCTCTGGCCGGGGCCGGCGATGGGCGACATCGCCGGCATCGGCGATCCGTCCGGCAGGATAATGGATAAGTGATAGTGGATAGTGAATAGTGGAGAGCAGAAGAGAAAGGGAAGAGCTATGAAAAAGATGATTGCAGCGATTGTGATGGCCGTTGGATGTGGACTTGCCGCGTTCGGCGGAGACGGCGGATCGGACATGTGGACGGACGCGCAGGGCGTTGAATGGAGCTTTGACTGGAGCGGTTCCAATGCGTCCGGCTACACGGCCACGATCACCTACTGCGACGATCCGAGTCTCTTCGGCATTGCCATTCCGGCCACGGTGTACGCCGACGGCGGATCCAGGGCCTGCAAGGTGACGCGTCTCGCCGGCTGGTCGTTCTCCTGGTGCCCGGTACTTGAATCCGTCGTCATCCCGTCGAGCGTGACGACGATCGACGCGTATGCCTTCGGGAGCTGCACGGCCTTGAACTCCGTGACGTTCAAGGGCAGCGTGCCGTCTGGGTGCAACTTCAACACCGCCTTCTACGGTACGGCGTTCCTCAACGACTGCAAGACGTCAAACTGGTTCGACAGCTTCGCAAGTCCCTATCCGATCGCGGGCGCGAGCGGATCGGTCCTGAGCGACAACTACCTCGCGACGACCCAGTCGGGCGAGCCGCTTTCGCAGGTTTGCAACACGAAATGGCTGAGGTGGACGGCACCGAAGTCGGGGACCGTGTGGTTCCATACGCAGGGCAGCAAGTTCGACACGAAGCTCGGCGTCTATCAGGGGGCGACGCTCTCGTCGCTCACCAAGGTGGAGGAAAACGACGATTTCATGCTGGACCGGACGAGCCAGGTGTCGTTCGAGGCGGTTGGCGGCGAGACGTACTACGTCTGCGTGGGAGGTTACCTCTATTCAAAATCGCGCGGCGAGTTCAAGCTTGCGTGGCGGATGGGTACGCCGATCACGCTTACGCTCGACCCGAACGGCGGCAACTTCTACGGGAGTGACGTCCCGTCGATCGTGACCGTGCCGAAGAACGCCGGCGTGGGTGGCCTCCCGACGCCCTCGAAGACGGACTACACGATGTCCGCGTGGTACACGAAGAAGACGGGCGGCACGAAGGTGACCGCCTCGACGAAGTTTGCGAAGAACACGACGCTCTTCGCGCGCTGGGCGAAGTCGAAGTTCAAGGTGATATTGGCAGCGGGGAACGCCGGCGCGAAGAAGGTGGCGGGGTCCGGCACATACGCCTGGGGTTCTAAGGTGAAGCTTAAGGCGACGCCGAAATCCGGATACTCGTTCTGGTACTGGGCACCGGACGACACGGATTCCGAGAACGCCTTTCCGAGCTACTTGAAGAACATGCGGAAAGATTCGGTGACGCTCACCGTTCCCAAGAACGCGGTCCGCTACCGGGCGTTTTTCGTGAAGAAGAGCGACGACGCGATTTCCATGTCGGTGTTAGGTCCAACCGAGATCTTCGCCGAGGACGGCGTTGGCGAGAAGGCGTCGGTTTACGTGTCCACGCTCTCCTATCCCACGGTCAAGGCGAGCGGCGTGCCCGCCGGCGTCAAGTTCAAGGCCCAGGCCGGGTCGGACAACGTCTACACGCTGTCCGTCACGGACGACCTCAAGATCCCGCCGGGGCGGCACGCCGTCAAGGTGACGGCGAAGAACAGGTCCGGCAAGTCCGTCTCGAAGACCTTCGTCGTATGGGGCCGCAACAACGCGGCGGCGGCCGATGCGGGGTACATCACGCTTCCAAACCGGTCGGCGAAGACGCCCGACGAGATGGACGTGGGCATCGCACCGGACTGGAGCATCTACGGCATCGCGGCGCAGAACGGGTACAAGATCTCGAAGGTCGACGGCCTGCCGTCCGGCCTCGCGTGGGATGCCAAGCACCAGACGCTGACCGGCATCCCAACGAAGTCCGGCAGGTTCTCGCTCGCCATCACGATCAAGAAGGGCAGCAAGAAGTACACGGTCACAACCACGTTCTACGTGAACGCGCTGCCGTCCTCTGTCGTCGGCACGTTCCGTGGCTACACGGCGGTGGACAGTACCACGTTCGGCGCCGGGTCGCGCATGGTGACGGTGACGGTGTCCAAGGACGGGAAGATATCGGCGACGTCGGGGGACTACAAGATGTCCGGTCTTGGATTCCGCTACTCTCCAGGTACCCCCGTCAGCTATTATATCGCCGAGCTCGATGGGTCCTACAAGGACAAGAAGAAAACGGAGTATGTCCGAAAGCTCCATTTCCAGATCTTTGATCCATCGGGTTACTTCGCGAATGACGCAGTCGGCGACCTGACGCACGGCACCAAGAAGAAGGGCGGGGCTGCCGACACGAGCATTGACACCTTGTGCCTTCGCAAGAACATCTTCGGACGGAAGGCGGACGGCACGGCGCTCGTCGACGAGAAGGCGCAGTCGGCGCTTGAGTATGTGGCGTGCTACCAGGACAACAGGACGATCACGCTCAGCAGCGGGCATTCGGTCTCGTTGAAGTTCAACCGGGACGCGAACGGGCGCTTGAACGGCTTCGTGACGCTCTCGGGTGATCTCGGCAGCGGCTCGGCGATGCTGTTCTACGAGGATAGGGATTACACGTTCCGCAAGCTCGTGGCGCGCTTCAAGATCGGTGCCCGCGCGGTCGAGGTCCACTACAAGATGTACTTCAGCGGCCCAGGCGAAAGTGCGACGATTCAGTCCTCGTACTTGCCCGAGGGGACCGTCTGGACCGAATAGCCTCTGTTGTGCCCTATGCGGGCTCGTCGGGGAGCCGTATTTTCTAAATGTCACGCATTCTTCACAAACTGCGCATTGCGTCTTGGGGTGGCCCGCTGAATTTATGCAGTGACAGGCCGTAGACGGCATCACGCGGCATCAAAGGCGACCTGCGCCAGGTCCTTGACGCGCCAGTTGTGGAACTCGTCGAGCCGCCCTGACTTGTAGAGCGCCCTTATCGGCAGCAGCGCCTCCGCGCCCTTGAGCGACCAGTGCATCCCCGACAGGTCGAGGCGCTGCTGGACGACGCACTTGCACCCGCTCTCGACGACGCCGGATCCGATGAACCATCCGTTGAGGATGTACTCGTCGTACTTCATCCTGTCGTAGTTGTCGCGGTAGTACTGGAGTTTC
>JAFUDL010000075.1 GCA_017459225.1 Kiritimatiellia bacterium | reverse complement strand
TTCGCATCACCCTGTTCCGCAGCCTTGCGGTACCACTTTACCGCTTCGAGTTTATCCTGTTCGACGCCCTCGCCATTGGCGTAGCACAGTCCAAGGTTGCATTGCGCATACATATACCCCTGTTCCGCCGCCTTGCGAGACCATCTGGCGGCCTCCGCCTTGTCCTGCGGCACTCCTTCGCCGTTCTCATAACACCTGGCAAGATTGTATTGCGCAACTTCATGGCCCTGCTCCGCCGCTCTGCGGAACCACTTCGCCGCTTCTACTACATTTCGCTCCACTCCTTCGCCCGTATCATAGCACCACCCTAATCTATTCTGCGCACACGGTTCACCCTGATCTGCGGCTTTTCGGCACCATTTAAGCGCTTCGTTCATGTCCTGCAAGACGCCTTCTCCGCGTGCATAGCAGCAACTAAGGTTGTATTGCGCATCCGCATCACCTTGCTCAGCCGATTTGCGGTACCACTTCGCAGCTTCTGCCATGTCCCTTTCCACACCTTTGCCCGTATTGTAGCACCACCCCAAGTTGCATTGCGCCTTCGCATCACCCTGTTCCGCAGCCTTGCGGTACCATTTCACCGCTTCATACAGGTTCACTTCCACTCCCTCGCCAATATAATAGCACCATCCCAAAGTAAACTGCGCGTCCACATTCCCCAGTTCTGCCGCTTTGAGCAGCTGAGCAAAATCATCCCATTGGGTGTCAAGGCCATGAGATGACAACGTTGAATTTTCCGCTCTTGTGGCTTCTTCCATGTTCCCTCCAGTGACGCGACATTAGCGCCCTCAAAATGCACAAAGCAACGCCTCAAACATCACTTCGCCTGCAGCGCGTTGGCGAGAGCCTTTTCGACGAGACGTGCCCCGTCAATCAACAGCGCGGTCGATCCGTTGCTTTTCTTCTTCCATTCCAAAAGCTTATCGTAGATTTTGCGTCTCATCGGTTTTTCCATTGAAAACGCGTACATTATACCACAAACCGTATCGCCGAGTCAATGGCCGCCGCACGTTTTCAAGGGTTTGGCACTATGAGCAACCGCACGTTTTCAAGAGCGTATGGCATTCCCCAGCCGCACATGTTCAAGCATTAACGCTTCGTTATGTTTTGCCAAGTTCTCGTTCAAGTACAGCGGAAGGATGCCTGTGGGAATGTATACCGTCCGCTCCGAAATGGTCGTGTTCGTGGGTATGCGTGATCGTATGCGTGTGGACGTAGCCGCCGTGAAAATGCGTGAAGGTGTGCTGGTGCGGATGGGTGTGGTGCCGCACGAGCGTGGGGATGTTGATGGCGTAGAAAACCGCCGCCAGAAATGCATAGAGTATAGCTTTCATTTCAACGTAGCATCACCCCAGTTTTCTACCTTGCATGGGTAAAGGGGCCGCATTCAACCTGTGCGCCGCACCACGAACACTGTGCCTGACCAGAGAGGATCGTACGACCGCACTGGCGACATGTCAGAGGGGCGGTCTGAGTCGAGTCCTGGCCGTCAAGCCGACCATCGCGCATGTCTATCTCTTGTACCTTGGCGTCAAGATCGGCATCTGTGAGACCTGCTTTTTCTTTTAACAACTCCCACATCGCCTGAACGACCAGATACAGACGTTCCGTGTTCTTTCGCGTCTTGTCGGATGACATGGCGCTTTCACGCGCGACATCACGGGTGTGTTGAGCATCAACTTGCGCGATGAAGTTCTGCGCATACTCGATATGCTGTCCCAGACCACTCATAAATCACTCACCTTTCTCTTTTCATTATCGTTCCTACTCTCTTTTGCCGCAGACCGTGAATTACGGTTGAACAACAAGAACAGCGATACTGAACAAACCGCGCCGAACGTGTCGCAGAGGATATCCTTCTGCGCGTCCCATTCATCGCCCTGCGAACCGAGGAACGCCGCTCCCGCTTCGCCGCCGTCGATGACGGCATAGAGCCATTCGACGATCTCCCACAGTCCGGCCATGGCGACGGTCGTCATCACGGCGAAGAACGCCGCCAGAATCTTGCTACGCACGTAGCCCTTGCGCCAATAAAGTTCCGAAAGCGGAAACGCGAACCAGCCCACGGCAAAGTGAGCGATGCGGTCGAACGGATTGCGTTCGAGGCCGAGCGGCGTGGTCAGCCATTCCATCGGAACATGCTCAAAGGTCCAATGCGCCCCGATGATCTGAAGGATGCTCCACACGAAGAAACACGAATAGGCGGCGGTCGAGAACCTGAACCGGCGATAGGCGAGAAGCAGGATTGCCACGAGTCCCCACGCCCAGAACATCTCGGTGAACCACACCGCCCTGCTCGCCGGGGCGACGCCCGATAGCACGGAGGCGCCCCCTACCACCACAAGCAGGACAAGCTCGTAACTGGACGGTTTAGTCATGGAATCGTCCCTATGCCTTGCAGAATGCCTGCAATGCCGGTTGCGGCGACGTCTTTGCAGATTTTGCCGTCGGCGTCGAACGAGTAGAAGTTCATGACCGTGGTCGTGAACCTGCGTCCGTTCGGCTGAAGCCCGGCGAACGGCGCTTTACCGTTGAACGTGCCGGAGCATTCCCACTGGACAGCGACAGTCTTATCGTCCGCCACCATGTCCAGAAGCTTCCACTGCACATCAGGGAAACTCTTCCGCATAAGGCTGACAACACTTAGGTACCCTTCCGCGCCATAGAGAGGCGTAGGCGAAACGGGCGTATCGAACGCCGCCGTTTCCGCGATCAGCTTGCGCCCCAGCTCAAGGTCGTTCGCGTTGATGCACTTCTCGAAGAGACGCATTGCCTCTTCCCGATCTCCTTTGCGAGATTCTACAATCCATGCATCAAGCATGGCCCGCGCTATCGAGCCGTGGCGCGGTATCTCCGGCAGATGCTCGCGGTCGAACCATCCCGACTCCACAACCTCTTCGCCGTCGGGCGTGAGTTCACCACCCGCATACTCGGCGCGGAAGCCGATCATGATGTTCGACGGGAACGGCCACGTCTGCGAGCCGAAGTAGCGGATATCCTTCACCTCGATTGATGCCTCTTCGCGGGCTTCGCGGCGGATGGCGTCCTCAAGGCTTTCACCCGGATCGACGAATCCGGCGACAAGCGACCACACGACGCCTTTGTAGTGTGTATTTCGCTGGAGGAGCACCTTGTCGCCTTTTGTGACGAGGACTATCACGGCGGGCGATATCTTCGGGTATGCCGTGTAGCCGCAGGCCGAGCAGACGAGCGCACACTCGCTCGGATCGTCGTGTGGCTTCATTTCCGCGCCACAGCGTCCGCAAAAGCGGTTGCTTGCGCGCCATTCGGCGATTTCCGCCTCACGCGATGCCTCGCGCATCTCGTCGGGCGGCATGTCTCGGAACGTCTCGCGCAGGTTTTTCATCTTGCATCCTCCACGAGTTCAAATCGCTTCATCTTCTTTCCGTCGCGCTCGATGGTCTCAAAGAACATCTTCGCCGGACGCACCCAGAGACCGCGTTCGCCGTACAACGCACGGTACACGACCATCTCCTCCAGCGTCTCGGAGTCCTTTGCGAACCCTTCGAGACGATAAAAGTTGCCTTTAAAATGCCGAAACTCACGCCCGACCAGACCTATCTGCTCTTCAGTCATCTGTTGCTCCTAACGTCGATTTCGTCTGTTTCCTTTTGTGTTTTGCGATTGAGAAGAGTGCCGAGTTCAGCATCTCCAGATACTCGGCGCGGGGAATCTCCTTCGCACCAAAGCGGGCGAGATGTTCCGTGTAAACCTGGCAGTCAATCCAGGGAACGCCGCTGTCGAACATCTGACGGGCGAAGGTTGCGAAGGCGCACTTGCTCGCATCAGGGACCGTCGCAAACATCGACTCGCCGAAGAAGCACGGTCCGATCGACACGCCGTAGAAGCCGCCGACGAGACGTCCATCCTGCCACGACTCGAAGGAATGCGCGAATCCGCGTCGGTTGAGTTCGCAGTATCCCCTCTCAAGCTCATCGGTGATCCACGTACCATCCTGTTCCGGACGCGGCACGGCCGCACAGGCGTGGATCACCTCGGGGAATGCCGTATCGACGCGATACTCAAACAACCCCTTCCGGAGCGTCTTTGCAAGCGACTTGGGGATGTGCAAATCCGCCGCCTTCAGGACGAACCGCGGATCCGGCGAGAACCAGGTTATCGGCTCGCCCGCCGCAACTGGCCACGGGAAGATGCCCCCTGCGTATGCGTTCAACAGCCGCTCAGGGCGGAAGTCTCCGCCGATGGCGAGCAATCCGCTATCCACCTCGGCATCCTCCGCAGGCGGAAACTCAAACGAGTCATTGTCTAGGCAATAGACGGCCATGTTCTGCCCTTATATCCTCCTGCCAAGATCAAAGACTGCCTCGTTGCCCGCAACCTTAACGCCCTTCGTGACTTCCTGGCAGAGCGCGTGGGCGTTGGAGTTCGGGTGGGACGACGCCGAAATGATCAGAACGTTCTTTCTCATTTTTGCTGTCTTCTTCATGGACATGACTAAATCATCGTTGGTTTTTAGAATCGGTGCGTAGGTGGACATCGCCCCAATAGTATATCATTTTTCCAGGACGCAGAGCATCTCGAGCGCGGCGATTTTTCAGTCGAACCGTCACCTATTTTAAAAATCACGATTAGGTGACGGTTTTCTGTGGCGGGTCGGTTATGGAAGTGCCTGGTGCTTGCGATTACTTCGCGGCGAGCTTCAGGCCGACGATCCCGGCCACGATGAGCGCGGCGGACGCGATCCGCAACGCCGAGGCGGATTCGCCGAACAGGACAATGCCCGCGACGAATCCGCCGACTGCGCCCACACCCGTCCACACGGCGTATGCCGTTCCCATCGGGATCGACTTCATGGCCACGGCGAGCAGCCAGACGCTGGCGGCCATCCCGCCCACAAACACCGCGTCTGCCGTGATGTTCTTGAATCCGTTTGACATCTTGAGCGCAACCGCCCATATGACCTCGAATAATCCTGCGACAATCAATATCAGCCAGTTCACATCTTCGTTCCTTTACGAGATTCGGTTCCACCGCCGAGAAAGACAAACAGCGCATTCATCCCTCCAGCCTCCATCCGAAGTCGTTGTGGTAGATCATGTTGCGGGTCATGCCGCCGTCGATGCAGATGTTCTCGCCCGTGATGAAGCCCGCCTTGTCGGAGGCGAGGTAGAGAACCATGTTCGCGATGTCCATCGGATTGCCGACGCGCCCCGCGAAGTGCTGCGAGGCGTCCGGCCCGTCGTAGGTTTTGAACGAGGTGTCTATCCATCCGGGCGAAATCGAGTTAACGCGGACGCGTCCGGCGAGGCTGGCGGCGAGCGCGTGCGTGAGCGCGGCGATACCGCCCTTGGCTGCCGTGTAGCTCTCCGTCTGCGGCTGGCTCATCCTGTCGCGGGAGGACGAGATGTTGATGATGGACGCTCCCTCGGCGAAACTGTCCTTGAACAGCTTCGCAAGATAGAACGGCGCGACGACGCCGACCGCCTGCGCGTAGGCGAACTCCTCATACGTACATTTGTCGATGCCCTTGAAAAGCGGCATTGCGTTGTTGATGAGGACATCGACTTTTCCGCTCTTTGCGATGACATCGCCGGCGAACCGCTCAAGCGTCGCCTTGTCCGCAAGGTCGCCGACGAACCACGGACCCTCCTGCACATCGATTATGTGAACTATCGCGCCTTCGCGCGCGAAGCACTCGGCGATGCACTTGCCAATGCCCTGCGCCCCGCCGGTGACGACGACAACCTTGTCTTTGAAGTCCATTACTGGTAGTTCCTTATGCGCACGTCGATTCCGCTTCCGGTGAGGAGGTCTGCAACCTGCTTGATCGGCGTCTGGGAATAGTGGTATGGGAACAGTACCTTTGGCTTGATTGTGCGCGCCGCCTTCGCGACTTGCTCCGGCGTCATCGTGTACGGCTGGTTGCAGGGCAAGAAGGCGACATCGATGTCCTTCAGATTCGCCATCTCGGATATGTCCTCCGTGTCGCCGGCGATGTAGATGCGAAGACCGCCCATCGTGAGGACATAGCCGTTGTCGCGTCCCTTGGGATGGAACTGCGTATGGCCCGGCGTGGTGTTGTAGGCCGGGACGGCGCCCAACTTGATTCCCTTTGCAAGCACGCAACTTTCGCCGTTCGAGAGCGCCGTGCCAAAGCCCAGCATCTTCTGAACCGCCGGGTTGGCGACTATCTCAGTGCCGTCCTTCTTCAGCGCGGCAATGGTGTCGCGGTCGAAGTGGTCGAAATGTTCGTGCGTAACAAGAATGACGTCGGCCTTGGGAAACTTCGAGTAGTCCGTCTCGGGCGCGTACTTTGCCACGGGATCGACCTGGATTTCAAGCCCATCATACTGGATGCGCAGGCTGGCGTGCTTGATCGCCGTGATCACGACGGCCTTACCCTCCTTGGTCCTGAACGTGTCCATCTGGAAGTCCAGCGCGTCCCCCGTTGTCGCGGAAACGGCTGTCGCGACGAAGACCGCGTTGAGCCAGTTGACGACGTCGTCTTCCGTATGATGTACCGTCACGCCCGTGCCCAAGCGGCGCTCGACCTGGTTCGAGCCGCGAATCGTGAGCCCTTCCTTGACCGTCGCGGTCGGACATGCCTTGCGCACGTCCACGAAGTAGCGGCCCGCGCCTCCGCCGCCGTGCGTGCAGAACGGCACGACCGTCTTGCCCGCAAAGGAATGCGTCTTGAAGAATTCCGCGACCGGAGGCGCGTACGTTCCGTACCAGATCGGCGAGCCGATGAACACCACGTCGTAGCCGTCGAGCGGAGGAACGGATTTTATCGCACGCGTTCCGCCGTTCTCCATGTCCTTCTTCGCGGCCTTGAGCGTTTCGCCGTAGGCGTCGGGATACGCCTCCATGGTTTCGATCGGGACAAGCTCGCCGCCCGTGTGCTTGGCGATCCATTTCGCGACCGTCGCAGTGTTGCCGACCTTCGATTGGGAATAGTAGACAACCGCAACCTTGCCCGGCAGCTTTGCCTTCAGCGCCACCGTCGCCTCCGTCGAGCGACTTGCCAGCATTCGGCATCCCGCCACCACTGCGACCGCGGCAACGACGACGATGCCAAGTATGACCAACAGGACTTTCATTTCATATCCTCCTACCGAGATCGAAGGCCGCCTTCATGAACTTCGTCTTCTTCACGGCACCGGGCTCGTAGACGCCTCCGGCCTTGAGGAAGCCCTTGATCTTCGCGCCGTCAAAGCAGTCGACAAAACCCTGGAGCGGCGCCTTCACGAGATCCCAGTCCATGTTCTCCGCCATCGTCGCGACGAGATAGTACGGCTTGCCGTTCGGCTCCGGCCACTTCGCCACGCAGCGGTCGAAAAGCGCCTTGAGCTGGCCGGCGATCGAGAAGTAGTACACGGGCGTGCCGAACACGACGGCGTCCGCCCTGCAGATCTTCTCGACGATTGCGTTCGCGTCGTCCTGGATCACGCACTTCCCGAGTTTCTGGCAGGCGTAGCAGCCGGTGCAGAACCCGATCTTCTTGTCCTTGAGCCGGATGACCTCGGCCTTGTTGCCCGCAGCCTTCACGCCCTTCGCGACCTCCTGGCAGAGCGTGTGGGAGTTGGAGTTCGGACGGAACGACGCTGAAATGATCAGTACGTTCTTGGTTTTCTTAACTGTCTTCTTCGTGGACATAATTAAATCTCCGTTGGGTTTTAGAATCGGTGCGCCAGCGCACATGGCTCAAATAGTATATCACTTCTCCGGTAAGATTCCCAGTATTCGGGAGAACGGGACGATTGCATCAAAGCATCCTTCGGCCTCGACCGTCCGGGCCAGATGCCCCGCATAGACAAGCGCAGTCCTTATGGAATTGCCAGCCGCCACTTTCAG
>JAFUDL010000074.1 GCA_017459225.1 Kiritimatiellia bacterium | reverse complement strand
GTCTCCGACGAGGTGGCGTTCTCCCTCTCGAAGGAAGTGCGCTTCGTCATGGCGCGCGAGAAGGACGTTGCCGAGCGCATTTCGCAGCACTACGGCGACGCGAGCGATTCCGTGGCCGACATGCTCAATGCCATCGGCGAAGGACTCACCGCGGACGATTCGCTCAAGAGCGACCCGAACGACGTGGCGGCCCTCGAGGGCGCCGCCAACAACAACGCCGTCGTGAAGTTCGTGAACATGATCCTCTACCAGGGCGTTGTCGACCGCGCGGCCGACATCCACATCGAGCCCTTCGAGCACGACTTCAAGATCCGCTACCGCGTGGACGGCGCCCTATACGAGGTGAAGGCCCCTGACGTCTCGATGGCGCCGGCAATCATCTCCCGCGTGAAGATCATGGCAAACCTCAACATCGCCGAGCGCCGCATCCCGCAGGACGGACGAATCGCGATCAACGTGGCGGGGCGTCCCGTTGACCTCCGCGTGAGCTGCCTTCCCACGACGCACGGCGAATCGGTGGTTATGCGTATTCTCGACCAGAGCGCAACCTCGCTCGACCTCGAAAACGTAGGCCTTCCGGAAGACGTGTACGAGCAGGTGACGATGGACATCGAGAAGCCGAACGGCATCATCGTGGTGACGGGGCCTACCGGCTCAGGAAAGACGACAACGCTCTACTCCGTCCTTCGCCGCATCAACACCATCGACTCGAAGCTGCTCACAGCCGAGGAGCCTGTGGAATACGACATGGATGGCATCGTGCAGGTGCCGATCAACCATGAAGTGGGCAACACCTTCGCCAAGGTGCTTCGCGCCTTCCTCCGTCAAGACCCCGACATCATTATGGTGGGCGAGATCCGCGACCTCGAGACGGCCGAAATCGCCATCCAGGCCGCACTTACCGGCCACTTGGTGTTCTCGACGCTTCACACCAACGATGCCGCAGGCGCAGTGATGCGTTTCGTCGACATGAACGTGGCGCCGTACATGGTGGCCTCCACTCTCGAGGCGGTGCTGGGCCAGCGACTTCTGCGCACGTGCTGCCGAGACTGCAAGGAGGGCTACGATCCCGACGACGAGACTCTCGACCGCATCAACCTGCAGCGCGACGAGATCGGCGGGCGCCAGTTCTTCTTCGGCAAGGGCTGTAAGACGTGCAACGGAACCGGCTACAAGGGCCGCAAGGCCATCTTCGAGTATCTGCGCGTGACGAATCCAATCCGCGAGCTCATCAACGCCCGCTCGCCCACGCTCATAATCCGCGAGAAAGCCCGCGAGCTTGGCATGCGAACCATGCGCGAAGACGGCGTGCGCGCCATTCTAGACGGCTACACGACTGTGGACGAAGTCCTGCGCTACACCTGACGCGCAGCTGGATGACTGATTGAAGGTATACGCCATGAAACGCAACATCCAAAAGAGAAGATTTCGCGTGCTGGCGGCGGCAATGGCAGTCATCCTGCAATTCACGGGTGCGAATTGCGCCGTCGCGAAGTCTGATGATCTCCAGGCCAATCCTGTGCCCGCCATCGGGCAGAACGCGAAGGAGCAGAAGGCTTTCGACCCGGCGAAGAAGGGGCCACGCGTCCTCTTCGTGGGCAACTCGATCACGCTGCACGGTCCGCGTCCGCAGATCGGCTGGACGAACAACTGGGGCATGGCCGCGAGTGCGCGCGACAAGGACTACGTCCACCTTCTGCAGAAGAAGATCGCCGCCGTGCGCCCAGATGCGCAGTGCTGCCTCCTCCAGGTGGCCAACACCTTCGAGCGTGCCTTCTTCAAGAAGGACTGGTCGTGCGAAAGCAACTTCAAGTGGGCGCGCGAGTTCAAGCCCGACGTGATTGTGTTCTTCTTCGGCGCAAACGTGCCGAAGACCTACGACGCCGGCACGATGACGCCCGCGCCCGCGCGAACGTTCGGCGAGGCGCTCGACGCGTTCCGCACCTGCCTCGACCCCGAGGGGCGGGCGCTCGTCCTCTTCTCGCAGGGCTTCTACATCCGTCCGAAACTTGACGCCGAGAAAGAGACCGTGGCGAAGAGGCGCGGCGACGTGTTCGTGAACATGGAGGATATACGCGCGCGCAAGGATACGCACGGCCGCTTCAACCATCCCGGCGATCTCGGCATGAATCTGATCGCCGAGCGCTTCTGGCAGCACATCGAGCAGCGCATCCGGAAGTGAGGGCGGTGTGCGGCTTCGGCCGAACCTGGGCCTGAATTTTTCACGCGCTTAAACTTTCCAGTTGATTTGCGGGGCGGAAAACGATATACTAATAGCACTTTTTCTGCTTGGAAGGGTGTCCGAGTGGTCGATGGTGCAACCTTGGAAAGGTTGTGTAGGCGCAAGTCTACCGGGAGTTCGAATCTCCCCCCTTCCGCCAATCGCGGAGAGAGTGCCCCTTGTCTACGGGGCGTTTTTTTTTAGGGGACGAGAAGCGAACATGGCCGAAGAGAGACTCCAGAACATTCTGAGCCACCGCGGCGTGGCGAGCAGGCGGCATGCGGCCGAGATGATAGAGGCTGGGCGCGTGACGGTAGATGGTTCTATTGTCACAGAGCCTGGCATGAGGTTCGATCCGGCTATTGTAAAGATAGTGGTGGATGGACGTCCGCTGGCCGCCGCCGAGGAGCGCACTCGCACCATCATGTTGTACAAGCCGGCCGGAGTTCTCTCGACTCTCAGCGATCCCTTCGGCGGCGAGACGGTGGCAGATCTTCTGCGCGGCAAGGTGAACGAGCGCCTAGTGCCGGTGGGAAGGCTAGACAAGGACAGCGAAGGGCTGATGCTAATGAGCAACGACGGTGCGCTTACGCTTGCCCTCACGCATCCTCGCTATGAGCACGAGAAGACGTACATCGTGCGTGCCGCGGGGAAGTGGAACGAGGAGAAGCTGCGCGTGCTGCGCGGTCCTGTGGAGATGCCCGACGGCTACATGACGCGTCCATGCCCCGTCGACGTTGTGCACGTAGGCCGCGACAATGTGACCACTCTGCGCTTCCGCCTTCGCGAAGGGCGCAAGCGCCAGATACGCTACATGTGCAGCGCGGCGCATCTGGTGGTGCTGTCTCTTGTGCGAGTTGCAGTGGGCGCGCTGCGCCTTCCCGACGACATGCGCCCTGGCCAGTGGCGTGATCTCACCGACCAAGAGAAGTCAAAGCTGCTTCAGAAATGAGGAATGGATGAGGACAAAAGACAAAGGACAAAAGACAAAGGATGGCAATTGCAACTCGGTTGACATCCTCTGTCCTCTGTCTTCTGTCCTTTGTCCTACCATTGAAACCCCGAAACTTTAAACTTTGAACCTTGAACCCATCTAAAGGAGAACCCCATGAGAATTCAAAGACGTTCCTTTATCGCCGCCCTTGCGGCGATGGCCGCATGTGGCGCACGCGGTGCCGAGACGGCGAAACCGAGCAAGGAAGAGCTGCTGAAGTGGTTCCTCGACAACGTGTACGGCCATGCGCCGATCGGCAGGCCTAAGGACATGACGTTTGCCGGCAACAGCATCGTGTTCGGCGGAGGGAAGATGAAGGTGGACCTCACGGTGGCGCTTCCGGCGAACGCGTCGAAGGAGAAGCCTTGTCCCGTTCTCGTGATGGGCGACTTCCGCACGTGGAACAACGGCATGCGCGACGACGCCTCGTCCAAGAAGCAGAAGCAGCAGCAGGACGACATCGACGCTTTCGTCGTCTCGCGCGGCTATGCGATCGTGCACTACAACCTCAACGAGGCAACCCCCGACCAGCCGCGCCGCCGCGAGCTCGAAGCGCTCAAGAAGGCAGGCAAGCCGCTGCCTCCGTATGCCTACGGCCTATTCGAGGTGTACGGCGGCGAGAAGGACCGCACCGGCTCCAGCTGGGGCACTATCCGCTCGTGGGCCTGGTGCCACAGCCGCGTTCTCGACTGGATCGAGGCGCAGCCCATGCTGGACGCGAAGCGCGTGGCCGTGCTGGGGCACTCCCGCCTCGGCAAGACCGCGATCTGCGCGGGCGTCACCGATCCCCGCTTCAAGGTGGTGTACTCCAATGCCTCGGGATGCGGCGGCGCGAAGCTCAACCGCATGGACCTTCCCCGCAGCGAGCACATCCACCAGATCACGCGCGGCTTCCCGTATTGGTTCTGCCAGAACTTCAACGCGTGGCGCGGCCGCGACAAGGAGATTCCGCACGACCAGGACGAATGGATGGGCCTCATCGCGTCGCCCACACGCTACCTGTACGTGGCGAGCGGATCGACCGACCACTGGGCAGGCCCCGCGGGCGAGAAGGCCGCGGCGGAGGGAGCCGCCAAGGCGTGGGAGGCGCTAGGCCTCAAGGGCATGGGCGGTCACGTGGGCTACCACTGCCATGAGGGTCCGCACGATCTCGGCGTGCGCGACATCAAGCTCTTCCTCGACTTCTGCGACACGCGCCTCTAATGTGTGAATAAAGGCTTCACCCAATACCGCCATACGGCGGATGCCCAGTAAAGGAAAAGCCATCTGGTCTGGATTCTCCCTTTCCAGTCGTTTGACTGCGTACGTTCCACGAAGTTGCGGAACTGTGCGGGAAATGCTTTGGCGATATGAGAGCAATCGTCCTTGTATTCCCTGTATCCGTCGGGCGTGACGACCATGACCTTGGCTCCGCATAGAAGCGCCTCGGCCAGTACGGCGGAGCAGTCGTCGAAAGAATACAGGGTTCTTGTACGCTTTAAAAGGTCGGCGTACGCCTCTCTAGTTTCTGGCCATTGCATCGTAATGGTCGTTAGATTGCGCAGTTCCGGCGGATCCTTCCATCTGCCGCCCTTATGGACGAAGCAACAGTCGAGCGTTCTGGGAAATCCTGGGTTGTTGAAGAGATTCTCGTCGATCCATGGTATGGTGAGGACGTCCGCACCTGGGAGGAACTCGGGGAAAT
>JAFUDL010000073.1 GCA_017459225.1 Kiritimatiellia bacterium | reverse complement strand
GGCCTCGAGGATGCGGGCGCGGCGGTCGCGTCCCGCGGCCTCCGCCGCGCGGTATGCGTCGCGCAGAGTCTCCACAACGTGCTCGCGCAGCTCGCCCGTGAACTTCTCGGCGAAGGCGGGGGGCTTCTCGAGCATCACCGACGACGAAAGCGACGTGCGCTGTGCCTCGACGAGAAGGTCCTTGAGGCGGGATATCTCGCGGTCGCGCTCCTCGATCGCCTGGTCGCGCTCTGCGATAGTGCCATCGCGGGCGGCGACTTCGGCGGAAAGCCTTGAAATCTCCTCCGGATCCGGACGGGGTGCGGCGCGAAGCTCGTCCAGCTCCTTGAGCGCGGCGGCGTGTTCGTCTCGCAGCTGGGCGAGGTCATCGGCCAGGGATTCGCATGCCGCCTTCTGCGCCTCGAGCTCGCCTGACAACTCGGCTTCCCGGGCGGCTGCGGCCTCGCGTTCTGCGGCGAGGGCGCTGGCGGCCTGCTCCTCGCGCACGCGTGAAATGGTGGACGGGGTTACGATCGTCGTATGCCGCTCTGGAGCTGCGGGGGTGCGGGCGTTCTTCCTGCGGTCTTCGCCGGGGCCGAGCAGGGACGAGAAGTAGTCGGACGCGTTTGAGGCGCCTGCGAGGGCGCGGTCGGCGGGGGAAGCGGGCTTGGGCGGATCAGGCGCGGGCTCGGGGGTCGCTGGCTTGAATTTGAGCTTAGAGAGGTCGTTGAAGGTCCCCATGGGTCCATGTTCCTTTCATTGGATGTGTTTCACAAGATTATACCACAAATTTCGAAAACTGTCGCAGCCGTTGAAGGCGACGATGAAAAATGAGGTGCAGGCGAAACCGCGAAACTAGAAACCACGAAAGTAGAAACCACAATTTTTTCCATTTACCCATTGACTTTTCACCGAAAAAACGATACCATGTATCATTGTTTTCACGGTGGTTCAGCGAATCGCCGAAGAGTTGTTTTGTTTTTTGACAAGAGAGGAAGTTGCATCATGGCCACGAACAATGACTTGTTGGCAATAGTGAACTACATCGAGCGCGAGCGCGGTGTGGACCGCGAGGTTGTGCTGGGCGCAATCGAGAAGGCGGTCAAGAAAGCTGCCGACAGGAACAACCCAAACGTGACAAACGACCTCCGCGTGGCCATTGACCGCAAGACTCTCACTCTGCATGTGTACGACACGAAGGTCGTCTCCGACGAAGACGTCGGGCCAGGCTACATCTCCGTTGCGCGTGCCCGCCGCCTTAAACCCGATGCCGCCGAAGGCGATACGATCGAGATCGAGATTCCCGCCGCCAAGCTCGGGCGCATAGTGGCCGCCGCCACTCGCCAGGGCATTACGGACGCCATCCGCGAGGCAGAGCGCGACAACACCTTCATCGAATACAAGAACCGCATCGGCGAGATCGTGAGCGGCCAGGTCACGGCCGAGCACCACCGCGACCTCTACGTGCTGGTGGGCAAGACGGAGATGTTGCTGCCCGGCAAGGAGCGCATTCCCATGGAGGAGTTCAAGTCGGGCGACTCTATTCGCGCAATCATCGACAAGGTGCGCGATCCCGACGACACCAGCAAGCGCAGCAACTCCTTCAGCGCGCATAACCCCGCCGTGCTGCTCAGCCGCTCGTCGCCCGAGTTCGTGCGCACGCTCTTCCGCCTTGAAGTCTCCGAGATCGCCGACGGCGTGGTGGAGATCATGGGCATCGCCCGCGACGCCGGCTACCGCACCAAGATAGCGGTGCGCACGCACGACGACAAGGTCGACCCGGTGGGCGCGTGCGTGGGCCTGAAGGGCGCGCGCGTGCGCAACATAGTGCGCGAGCTCAACGGGGAGAAGATCGACATCGTGCGCTGGAGCGAGGACATGAAGAACTACGTGACCCAGGCGCTCGCCCCGGCGAAGCTTGAGTCCGTGGAAGTGGACGTCGCGCGCGGTTCGGTGCACGCCACGGTGGCTCCCGGCGAATACTCCAAGGCCATCGGCAAGCGCGGCCAGAACGTGCGCCTCACGTCAAAGCTCACCGGCTGGCACGTGGAGGTGACGAAGGCGATGTCGCTCGCTAGCTTCGAGGACCAGAAGGCCGAGGCCATCAAGAACCTCGCCGAGACCTTCAGCGTCTCCACGGCCGTCGCCACGCAGCTTGCTGACGCCGGATTCCTCACGGTGGACGGAATCGTCGAGAGCGACGAGGAGGGCTTCATCGCCTCGACCGGCCTCGACGAGGTCACGGCCAAGGGTCTATACGCTGCCGCGCAGGCAGTGGCCGAGCTCACGGCTCAGGCAGATGGGGAGGAATACGAGGGTTGATTTTCCACGGCGTGGTAGAGTTTCCGTTGCGGCTTCAATCTGGTGAGAGGGAATTGTCATGAGAGTATATCAGTTCGCTAAAAAGATCGGCGCTACTAGCGCAAGGGTCATGAAATGGGCCGCGGAGTGTGAAATCGAAGTCTACTCGCCGCTCTCGGAGCTTGAAGACGCTGACGTTCATGCGTTGAACGCCCTCTTCCTCAAGGAGGGGCCAGCATCGGTCAAGGCCGAGGCTGAGGCCGTGCGCTCGCGCAGAAAGGCGAAGGCCGAGAAGGCGGTAAAGGCGCGTGTGGCGAAGGACAAGGCCCAGGCGGAGGCTCTTGAGGCTGCCCGCCAGCGCGCGATTGCGGTCCACAACGGCCAGCCGTTTGTCATTACACCCGCCGCTGCGCCCGCTGTGCAGCCTGGCGAAGAGAAGTCGCCCAGCGCCGAGCCGCCGGAGAAT
>JAFUDL010000003.1 GCA_017459225.1 Kiritimatiellia bacterium | reverse complement strand
AGCGCGCGCGCGATCGCCACGCGCTGCTTCTGCCCGCCCGAGAGCTGGCTTGGATACTTCCAAGCGTGGTCGCCCATCCGGATCATCTCGAGAATGGCGTCCACCGAATCCTCGATCTCGGCCTTGGGCTTGCGAGCGAGGCGCAGGGAGAAGGCGATGTTGTCCCAGATCGTCATCGTGGGAAAAAGCGCGTAGTTCTGGAACACAGTGTGGACCCGGCGCATGTTCGGCGGCGCGTCGGTAATGTCCTTGCCGTCAAGGTATATTCGCCCTGAGTCCGGACGCTCGAAACCGCCAAGCATACGCAGGAGAGTGGTCTTCCCGCAGCCCGACGGACCAAGCAGCGAGAAGAACTCGCCCTTCTTGATCGAGATGGAAACGTCGTCCACAGCCGTCAGCGCGCCGAAGCGCTTCGTGACTCGGTCGAATACCAGAAATTCGCCTGCCAACTCGCCGTTCTCCTGTTGATCTGGTTGATGAAACTCCGCCCACACGGGCGAACGCGTAGAAGTATATCAAACAAAGCTCCGCCAAACAAGCGGAAGTTGACGTTCAGCGAAGGAACTTGAGCTCTCCGCCCTTCATCACGTCCTCATGGCGCAGATGCACGCCCCTGAACGCGCGGCCGCCGAGCGTGGCGCTCTTCAGCGCCTCGCCAGGCTTGCTGGACGTCACCTTGAACTTCCTTCCGCCGCCCACGTCGAGCGCAATCTCCTTCATCTGCGGCGCGCCAAGCACATACCCCTCGCCGCACGGATCGAACGGATAGAACCCGAGAGCCGAGAAGATGTACCACGCGCTCATCTGCCCGCAGTCGTCGTTGCCGCACAGTCCATCGGGCGTGACGCCGTACTGAGTTTCCATCACCTGGCGTATGTACTTCGCCGCGAGGTCTCTGCGCCCCATGAGCGAGAAGAAGTAGATCACATGGTGGCTGGGCTCGTTGCCATGGCAGTACTGCCCGATGAGGCCTGTAACGTCGGCGACGTGTCCCTGCCCCTCCTTGTGGCTCACCTGCGTGAACAGCGACTCGAGACGCTTCACCGCGCGCTCCCTGCCGCCGAGAAGGCGAATGATCATCTCGGGCGCCTGCATCACATGCCAGTTCCAGTGCCATGCGTTGCCCTCGGTGTAGTCGCTGTTGCTCACGTGGCTGAGCTGGAACGGATCGAACGGATCGCGCCAGGCGCCCTTGGAGTCCTTGCCGCGCATGAAGCCCGTCGTCTTGTCGAAGCAGTTCGTCCAGGAAAATGAGCGGTCGCGGAAGAACTTCGCATCTTCGAATTTTCCAAGAGCGTCCGCAAAGCGGGCGGCGCACGCGTCGTCGTAGCAGCTCTCAAGAAGACGCGAGACGCTGTCGTCCTTAACGAGGTCGAACGGATAGTATCCGTATTTGTCGAGCACGTGATAGTTGGCCTTGCCGCGCCCGCGGTTCTGCCTGAGCGTCGCGTCAACGCACCTCCAGGCCCGGTTCCAGTCCACACCCTCGAACCCCTTCAGGTACGCGTCTACAACCATCGGCACCGAATGGACGCCGATCATGCACTGGTTGTCGCCGTCCCAGAGCGTCCACACCGGCAGGAACCCATGCTTGTCGAAGTGCCATAGCATTGAGTTGATGAAGGCCGGCACGTATTCGGGAGTGAGAATCGTGTACAGAGGGCCGGCGGCGCGGTATGTGTCCCAGCACGAAAGCGTAGAGTAGACCGGCGGCTCGTCTGCGTCAGTGAGCCTGTTCGGCTGGAAGCAGAGGTGGTAGAACGACGTGTAGAGCGCCTTCATCTGCTCGTCGGTGCCCTTCGCCTCCACGCGCGAGAGGATCGTTCGCCACTTCGCGCGGTTCGCCGCAAGCGCCCCGTCGAAGTCCCAGCCCGGCACCTCGGCGTCGATGTTTCGCCGCGCGCCTTCCGCCGACCTGCGCGAGAGCGCCACCTTCAGGTACAGCACTCCTCCCTCCTTCAAGTCGAAGTCGTAGACCGTCTTTGGCACATTGCCCTTGCCCACGCGCTCTATCACGCGCTCGGCGCATGGCGCCTCGGAAAGCTCCCACGCGAAGTAGTAGTCATGGTCGGGCCAGCCATGGCGGTCCACTCGGCCCGAGACGCGGCGGTCCTTCATCGGCGCGATCTCGGTGGTCTTCACTGGACGGTGCGCCCACGACGGATCGAACAGAAGATGCGCCGGAGCCTTCTGGTACGTGATGCGGTAGATGGCAACGTGCTCTGTGCACGTGGCCTCAACCTTCACGCCGCTCTCCAGCGTGACCGCGTAGTATCCAGGCGTCGCCTTCTCCGTGGCCTTGTCGAAACTCTGCCTGTGGCCACTCTTCTGCGCCTTCTCGGCGTCGCCGGCGAACGGCATGAAGCCGACGTCGGTGAACTCGGAGCATCCCGTGCCGCTCAGGTGCGTCTGCGAAAAGCGCTCTATCGTCTTGTCGCCGTACTGGTATCCAGAGCAGCGTTCCCATCCGGCATGGCCCGTGTCGGGACCAGGCTGCACCATGCCGAACGGATACGCGGCGGCAGGCGAGGTGTGACCCGTCCCCTGCGTGCCGATGAACGGATCAGCCCAGTCGAGTACGTCGGCCCTGGCGCCGAACACCGCGGCAATCACCACGCAGATCGCAACATTTCGCATCTTCATGACCTTGCAGACTCGTTAGCCTTTTGCGGACTTGCGGCTGAGGCGCTCGTAAGCCCTCTTCGCGCCGTAGGGCGCGCGCTCCGTGCGTTCGAGCATCGAGTTCGCCTCGGCGTCGTTCACGAACTGCTCCTTCTTCCAGTCCCACTCGAGCTTGCGGCCGAGCTTCATGCCAATCCAGGAGAGGAGGCACGCCGTGCAGGAGCGGTGCGCCGTCTCGGCGGGCACCACGCTCGGCACGTTGGCCTTGATGGAGTCGATGAAGTTCTGGTGGTGGTGGCCGGGATTCTTGATGAGATTCGGGTAGAGCACCACCGAGGGCGCGCCGGCGATGAGCGAAGGGTCGCTCGCGTCGAGCGCCTTGAGCGGCTTGCCGCCGATCACGGGATCGCTCGCCGTCGCCTTCGCGGGGCCGCGGCTCACGAATATCCAGCCCTTCTCGCCCACAAACCTCACGCCGCACGGATACTTGTTCCACACGCGAACGGGCGTGCCGTCGGGATACGTGAGCGTGATGTCGTAGTCGCCATGAACGTCCCAGAGACCGCCCGTGTGGAACTTGCCCTTGCCCTCGATGTACTTGGCACCGATCCCTTCCCAGCCCATTCCCCAATGCACGATGTCGAGGTGGTGCGAGCCCCAGCCGGTGATCATGCCCGCGCCGAACTGCTCGCACCTGAGCCAGCCAGGACGCGAGTTGATCGCCTTCCTGAGGTCTGCGCCCTGGCTGTGGACGCGGTCTTCGGTGTAATAGACCTTCGGCGTGGAGCCGAGCCAGAAGTCGTAGTCGAGGCACTCTGGCACGGGCATCTCCTTCGTGGAGCCGCCGGCGGGATCGCCGGGCAGACCCACCTCGATGAGCTTGATCTTGCCGAGGCGACCTTCGCGCACAAACGCGCACCCCTTCTGGAAATGCTCCCACGAACGCTGCTGCGAGCCCAGAAGGAAGATGCGCCCCGTCTCCTTGATCGCGTCCGCGAAGAGGCGTCCCTCGCGAATCGTGAGCGAAGCGGGCTTCTGCATGTACACGTGCTTGCCGGCGAACGCGGCCTCGATTGCGATCTGGGCATGCCAGTGGTCGGGAGTGGAGATCGAGACGGCGTCGATGTCGCTGCGCGAAATCAGGTCGTGGAAGTCGCGCGCGCCCTTCACGGAATCAACGGACTTCTCCTTGTAGTGGCGAGCGACCGCGCGGCGCATGTCCTCGAGGCGGCGCGAGTCGAGGTCGCACGCCGCCACCACGCGTGAACCGCTCGCGCGCAGAAAACCGGGCACGTCCATCGTGCGCCCGATGCGTCCGCATCCGATCTGGGCAATGTGGATTTTGCCGCTCGGCGCATCCTTGCCCAGCACGCTCGACGGAACGATCACTGGGAATGCCCCCGCCGCAATTGTCGCCTTCAAAAACTCTCTCCTCTTCATTGTCGTCTCCTTTTTGCTGCCTAGTGCTTAGTGCCTAGTGCGTAATGATCAACCTTAAAATCCGAAACCTCGAAACCTCGAAACCAGAAACTCAGAACACCTTCACCTCGTACTCAAGCTCCAGCTTCTCGCCGGGCTTGAGCGTGAGAGGCTTCTCATACATGGGCACCGGGTTTGCGAACTCATGCGAGGCCCAAGTGTAGATGCGTTCGGTGGGAATGGATTTTACGACGCGCAGCGTAACGCCGTGTCCCGTCGCGGGGTCGGTGTATGTGACGGACTTCATGCCCTCCGGACCGGCCACGTTGCGGTCGGGATTCGGCGTACCGCCCTCTCCGCTCGCCTTGAAGCCGCGCGCAAGCGGCGCCATGCGCAGCGAGAAACCGCCGTAGCCCACCGGACGCCTGCAGTCGAACGTCACCTGCTCGCGCGCCGTGAACACGTGACGCGCGCTAATCGTGTAGCACCCCTTCTCGTCGGGCGCCGAGAATGCGATCTTGCGGTCCTCGTCGAGAAGCACCTTCCCGGGCTCGGCGCGCGGACCATACCACATCTTCAGCGACACGTCGCACGCGCCGCCCTTCGTGGCGATCGCCACGTCCTTCACAACTGTCATCCCGTCGGGGAAGAGGTTCTGCATCACTGGTCCGCGCGGCT
>JAFUDL010000002.1 GCA_017459225.1 Kiritimatiellia bacterium | reverse complement strand
CGCAACTTTCTCTTTCGGAAAGCGCATGGCTTTGATAAACTATTGGGCAAAGGCCCATTCGGGCCGTTTCCCGGAGAAGAGACAGATGAACGACGAAAAGAGAATTGTGTTTCTTGACTGGCTGAGAGTGGTCGCCTGCTTCATGGTTATGGTGATACACTCGTGCGAGCCTTTCTACCTGGGCGGCGCGGAGCCGAACGTGACGTTCATCGAGAGCGGCTGGGACATGCTGTGGGTGACTGTGACGGAATGCCTGTGCCGCTGCTGCGTGCCTCTCTTCGCGATGACGTCCGCATATCTGCTCTTCCCGGTGAAAAGGCCGACCGGCGAATTCTTCAGGCGGCGCATCATGCGCGTCTTCGTGCCGTTCGCGATATGGGCAGTCCTGTACGTGGCCTGGTTCGGCAAGGGCGCGGGCGCATGGGGGAAGCTCTGCTTCAACTTCCCCGACGAAGGCGGCCATCTCTGGTTCGTGCCGATGATCTTCGGCCTCTACATCCTGATGCCGCTTCTCTCGCCGTGGGCCGAGAAGGTGGAGGCGCGCGAGCTAAAGGGCTGGCTCACGCTCTGGCTCGTGACGGCGGCGTTCCCGTTCGTCCGAAGCTACTGGGGACATCTCTTCGGCGATCCTTCCTTCGGCGCCGTGCCATATCTCTGGGGCGAATGCCCGTGGAACCATTTCGGCGCGTTCCACTACGTGAGCGGCTTCATCGGCTACATGCTTCTCGGACTCTGGCTGCGCAGGTTCGCCCCGGAGCTCGACTGGGGACGCACCCTGCGCATCGCCGTGCCCACCTGGATCGCTGGTGCGGCGCTCATGGGCATTCCGTTCTACCTCTTCGTCTCCAAGTTTCCGTTCGCCGCTCCGTACCAGACTGCTGTTGTGATGGAGACGAGCATCGAATACTGCACGACCGGCGTTGCGCTCACGACGTTCGCAATGTTCCTAGTCTTCCGCAAGATCAACTCCTGCGGATGGTTCTACGAGAAGGTGGTGCGTCCCGTCTCGGCGGCCTCGTACGGAATGTACCTGATGCACATGTTCATTCTGCCGGTTGCCTCCGCGCATCTGAAGGGGTCCGTATCCACTCCGCTCGCGATAGTGGGCACTGCGGCGATCACGTTCGTCGCCTCCGCCGTTCTCTCTGTATGCGTGCGGCTGATCCCTGTCGTCGGCAGGTGGCTCTGTGGCTAGGGCGAGAAGGCGCAAGGAGATCGCGATGACGCGCATATCGCTTGAGGCGGAGCAGATGGTCGCTGTCGGCGGGAGCTGGCTGCAGGAGCGCTACCATTCCGGCGAGGGGGAGACGGTGGCCGACTTTCTGTCGTTCGAGTCGGTGCACGACATAAATCCCTTCGAAGTGGGCGGCGATCACTCGCGCGAAAAGACCATGTTCCGCAGGCGCATGGCAGTCGTGGACCGCATGCTCGAACTGGAGCCGCTCTTCGAGAGAGCGCTTATCGCTCTCTCGAATGGCGAGCTTCGCCGCGTGATACTCGCGAGGGCGCTTCTGAAGGAAAATGGCTAGTTGATGCTTGTTGGATAGGGAGGAGGATTCGACGCGTCGTGGAAGGGGCGCATCGAGGAGCTCGCGCGCGCGATGGAGCCACTCGGAATTGAACTATGCGTGAAATGGGGCGCGGAACGCCAACGCATCTCCAAGCCGCGCCGCACCGCCGCCGCGAACCGGAACGCGCCAGACGAGCGGCGAGCCGTGGTGGAGATGCAAGGCGTGAACCTGTCGTTCGAAGGGCGAGAGGTGCTGAAGGACTTCTCGTGGACGGTGCGCGAGGGCGAGCGGTGGGTGCTGTGCGGACCAAACGGAAGCGGCAAGACGACTCTTCTCGCGCTTGTGACGGGAGATTCGCCGTACTCGTACGCGTGCGACGTGAAGGTGTTCGGAACGAGGCGCGGGGAGCCCGGCGCCGAACTTTCGCGAACGCGCGCCAGGATCGGATGCGTCTCGTCCACGCAGCAGGCGTATGGCGGAGAGTCCGCCGAGGCGCAGCTTGCGTCAGCGCTGCGTCCCGCAACGCGCCTGCTTCTTCTCGACGAGCCGTGCTGCGACATGACGGACCGCGAGGCCGCGCGCTTCGCGCGCAAGGTAGTCCGCTGGCTCCATGCGCATCCTCGCGTCGCCGCCGTGTGGGTGGAACATCGTCCGTCGCGCATCCCGCGGGATTTCACCCTAGTGAAAAATTTGGTATAATGTCGCGCAGCCGGTGGAAGGCATCGGATCCAAGTCGATTTAAACGAAAGAGAACCGAAAGAAAGGAATGAAGAAAGATGATGACAGAAGAAGAGGTGCTGAAGATATTCACTGATACGGGCGCGCTTCTGGAGGGGCATTTCGAGCTGCGCTCGAAGCTCCACTCCAACCGCTACTTCCAGTGCGCGAACGTGCTGCGCTATCCGCGCATCGCGGCGAAGCTCTGTGACGAGCTCGTGGCGAAGATGAAGGCCGGATGCGACGTCGGCAGGGTGGACGGCGTGATATCGCCCGCGGTGGGCGGCATTCTCGTGGGGCACGAGGTGGCGCGCGCGCTCGACGTGAAGTGCGTCTTCGCAGAGAAGGTGCAGGGCGAGGGTGTGGACGCAACGGGCAAGCCCGTCACGAAGCTCGCGATGCGCCGCTTCGCCCTTAAGTCGGGCGAGCGCTATGTGGTTGCGGAGGACGTCGTGACGAAGGGCGGACGCGTTCAGGAGACTGTCGACCTAGTCCGCGCAGCGGGCGCAGAGGTGGCCGCGATCGTGCTCCTCGTGGACCGTTCGATGGGCGCGGTGAAGTTCGGCGACGTGCCGATGTTCTCGCTTGTGCAGATCCAGCCCACAACATGGGAGCCGGCGGAATGCCCGCTCTGCGCGGCAGGCGACAAGCCCGTCCACCCAGGCTCGTGATCCGTTTCGCAGTCCTCTGCCCCTGACGCAGCATTGGAGAAGTGATGAAAGCAATGATGGATGTTGTCTCCGCAAGGAAGTTTCTCGGATTCGCATGTGCCGCGGCGATTGCGGCCTTCGCCATGGCCGCGACGGCCGGCGAGGACTGGTCGCGCATATACCTCGCAAACGAGCCGGCGGTGACGCCTGACGGCAAGGCGTTCTACTTCACGTGGAACGACCTCGTGTGGCGTGCCCCCGTCGATGGCGGCACGGCGCGCATCGTCTCGCCCGCCACCGGCAAGGCGTCAACGCCGTGCCTTTCGCCGGACGGACGGCGCATGGCGTTCCTCAGCGACGCCGACGGCGCCTTTTGCGTGTACGAGTGCGCGACGGAGGGCGGTCCTGTGCGGCAGGTGACCTTCCACACCGAACTCACTCGCCCCTGGTGCTACACGCCCGACGGCAAGTCGCTCATCTGCACCATCAGGCGCGACGACGCAGGCGAGAAGGACGCCATACGCATCGCGCTGCTGCCCGTGTCGCGGCGCGGCGCAGAGACGGTTCTCTTCAACGAGTACGGCAACTGCCCCAGCCTGTCGCCCGACGGACGCTCCCTCCTCTTCGTCCGCGGTGTCGGTTCGCGCGCCTCCTTCCGCAAGCGCCGCGGATCGAGGACAAAGACGGCGCAGAAGGGCGAGATATGGCTCTTCGACATGAAGTCGAAGACGTTCAGGTGCATTGTGGAGAAGCCCGTTGAGGTGCGCGATCCTGTGTGGATGCCCGACGGCAAGTCGTTCCTCTACCTCTCGACGGAGCAGGGCGGCATCCGCAACCTCATGCGCCGCACGTTCGCTGACGGCAAGGAGACGGTGCTCACGCGCTTCTCCGACGAGCATGCGGAAAGACCGTCCGTTTCCGCAGACGGCAGAACCGTCGTGTTCCGTCAGGGGCTTGACTTCTGGCGGCTCGACTTGTCCTCCGCCAATGCCGCGCCGAAGAAGATCGTGCTCCACCCCGAGGCCGGCTATGTGGCGCGCCCCGCCGAGCGTCGCCGCACCTTCGACCGCATAACGAACCTCGACGAGTCGGGCGACGCCTCG
>JAFUDL010000072.1 GCA_017459225.1 Kiritimatiellia bacterium | reverse complement strand
GTTGTCCATGTGGCGCACTGATTCCGGCGGCGTGTAGAGGAACTGCGTGCGGAAGTAGTATGCCGCTCGCGTGGGGAGCGCGCCGATGTCCGTGGCAAGCGGAATCGCCCACGACGTGGAGTCCGTGTCGTGGCCTAGCGGACCACACCCGGAAGGCCATGCGCCGTCGTCAAACGCGGGGGCAAGCCAGTTGCTGACGGGCGTCTGGACGGAATACCGCCAGCGCTGGTTGATCGGCACGAGCTGCCGCCCGCCCTGCTGCACATACGATATGCCCGAAGCGCTCCAGCATTCGGCGCGCGAGTTGTCGGCTTCTGGAGTGTAGAGCGAGATGGCAGTGCCTGGCTCCACCTCCGGCCATCCCTCGCCGCCCCATTCCACGCGGTCGATTACGGTGTCGTCCAGCTCAAGCCCGCGCGCCGCGCGCGCAAGGCGCAGCGTCCCCGTAGTGCCGAGCGCGCCCGAGGTCGCAGCGCCCGTAGGTGTGATCGCCCCGCCCGCGTAGAGACCCGCGTACACCTCCGCATCCTCTGCCACAACCGCGCTTTCGCCGGGCGCGAGGATGATGCCGCGCGGAAACGCGAAGTCGATCGATCCCGCGAGGTACACGCCGTCAAGGTTGAACGTGGTGCTGCTGGACGCATTGAGTATCTCCACGTAGCCGCCGCGCGGCTGGGCTGGCGAATGCATGATCGAGACGATCATTAGGCTCTCTGCGATTGAGTCAAGAGCGGGGCCCGTGTAGATTAGCGTGGCCTCTGCGGTGTAGAGCGTGGCGCCGTTCTCGCCGATGCCGGCAAAGGTGGCGGGCGTCTGCGGCTGCGTCAAGACGAACTGCGCCTTCCAGGCCGTGGGCGAGGTCCAGGTTACGTCCAGCGGCTCGCCGTTGCAGGTGATGGACGCCACCTGGAACGGCGCCTCGCCAGTGACTGTGGCGAGGTTCGATGCGAAGGACTGCGGCGAAGTGAGCGTGAAATCAGGGGCATTTGCGGAGTTGATCTGCTGCAGCACGTTTGAGCGCCTCGTCTGGATGTTAGCCTGCGCGCTCGAGAGGCCGCTCATGTTAACGCCGTCCGCAGCTAGGGCCGCATATTGTGCGCTGTAGTCGGCAAGTTCGTCCGATCCCGTGGTACATGCTTCGACGAGCGCGATGAACTTGCGCCAGTAGCCGCGAGTGTGCTCGTAGTTTTTGAGCATGGTGCGGAAGCTGGGGTCGATGAGCTTGAGCGACGATGACTGCGGGTTCACGACGTCGGTCATGCTTCTGTCGCGCGTGTTCGGCGCGCCGAAGCTCGTGTCGATGTCCCACGCGAGAAGCGCCCATCCCTTCGGTCCGTCGTAGATGTACGCGTTCTGTCCGCGCTCCTTGCCGTACGAATCGTAGTTGCCCACGTACTGGTGAAGTGCGGAGACGGCGAGGAAGGAGTCAACGTCGGCCACCTTGGCGAGGTCGCGGGGATATGTGGGGCTCGTTACGTTGTTGAACGCAGTGACGAGATTGTAGAACTCGTCGTAGTCGCTCGCCTCGAAGTTCTCGCATGCGCGAGCGAGCCAGTGCCAGCGGTAGCGCGAGCGCTTATACACGGTGTTGCCGCCATTGTCAGTGGTCTTGAACGACTCGAGCGTGGCGCCGACTTCCTGTCCGCCGCGCGTGTACTTGAAGTCGCCGAAGTTGTTGGGGTTGTATTCGAACCAATCGTCGCACTTGTAGAGGCGTCCGTTCGTCTTCTCGGGGAACCAGTGGTCGATCATGGAGCTGTTGGGCTTCTCGGTGTCTTCCACCACGCCCTGCGAGTTCTGCAGAGTGCCGTTCGCGTAGAGGTGCACGACGCGGCGGTACACCGCGGCCTGGCCGAGGCGGCGTGCGAGGGCGTAGCAGAACTGCTCCTTGAAGACGGTGGGATCCTCGCCGCTGCCGGGGTTGCCGGCGCAGGCGAGAACGAGGCCGTCGTCGTCGAGGAGCGCGTCGTCCTTCTCGAACTCGAGCTTGTAGTCGATGAAGCCGTTGTTTATGGGCCTCAAGAAGCCCTTGCAGTGGAATGGCGAGCCGCCGTACTGGATGCCGGCGTTGTAGATCACGCGGTCGTTGCCGTAGATGAAGGCGCAGGGAACGGGCGCGTTGCTGTCCTGGTTCCTCACGCGCCATGCCTCGAGGTTGGCGGCCGTTATCCAGAAGCGGTATGTGCCGAAGGTGTATGAGACGTGCGGGTCGTTCCAGCGGACGAGGCATTCGCGCGACGCGTCTGCCGGGAACGAACGCGCGGCGTGCGACTGCGAGGCGTCCGATGCCGTCACGCGGAATCCAACAAGCGAGTTTGCCGCCGGCGCGGGAATCGTCGCCGAAAACCATCCCGCTTCGCAGGCGGCCATCACGACCGTCGTGGTGGTGGCGTTGCCGTCCACGTGCCAGGCGAGAGTCACGGCGTCGACGCCGTCAGGGTCGTCCACGCGGGCATACACCGTCACGCTCTCGCCGTTTGCGGGCAGCAGCGGATCGTGCGTCACTTCCGCGATGGCGGGCGCGGCGTTTGCGGCGCGGCTGTTGGCGCGGCCAGGCGTGCCGAATGCGTGCGTCGTCGTGATGTCGCCGCATGCCTCGATCCAGTTGCCGCGCGCGCGCATCAGCACGTCGGGCGAGCCGGCGAGCCACTTGACGCGCATCGAGATTGTGCCTGAGCCGGACTCCGGCAGGTTCGACGTGAGCGTGCCGCGAATGCCGTTGCCGCCCGTGTGCAGGCGGCCCGTGGCGCGCACGTGCAGAACCTTCGCGCCTGCATCGGCCTGAGCGTTCGCCTCTATCGCGCTTGCCGCGTGCGTGCCGAGGAATCGCCATGTTGAGTTGGAGTCTTCGAAGGAGGGATTCGCCACGAGGTTGGAACCGGTGGCGGATTTCAGCACCACCGAGTCCACAAGGCATTCGCCGGCGCCGTATAGGCCGAGTTCCACCTGCGTGGGATCGCCATAGCTGTCGTCGGAGCGGCCGTACTCAATCGCGCCGGTGTATTCGATCGTCTTCCAGCCGCACGTCTGCGTCTCGTCGCTTGCGGACCAGCTTCCGGCGAGCATCGGGTCCGAACGAGGGTCCACGCGCTCGAGCGAGCTGCCTCCGCCGTCCGCAAGGTCGCCCCACGCGCCGCCGTCGCGGTAGCGCACCTCCTCCATGATCACGAGGCTGGTGGTGGTGGCATCTGCAGCAGCGTCCCACACTTCCATCGGACGCCTCAGCCTCACGGTGCCGCTGCCGTTCGGGAGCGAGCTAGTGAAACCGTCCGCCGCCAGAAGCCCCGCAAAGTCGGCGTACAGTTCTCGAAACGCGCTACGCTTGCCTGCGACGACGAGATATCCGTTCGCAGGAATGCGTTCGGTGAATTCATAGTCCACGTCACCCGAAATCACCCAGCCCGTGAGGTCGATCTCCTCGGCGGTTGTGTTCAGAAGCTCGATGTACTCGTGGTCGCGGTTTTCGGTGAGAGGGTGGTACATTATCTCGTTCAGCACCACTGGGGACTGCGTGCGCGGGGCGTTGCGCGATCCAGGTGTGGGCAAGGAGAGAAGGGCGAGGCGCGAGGAGCCGTCGGGGGAGCGTCCGTACGCGCCGCCGATCGGCACTGCCGGAAGGCGCACGGCGTCGATGACGGCAGAAGATTCGGCTGCGGGCGCGCGCAGGAGAATTTCGTCCTTCGCGCCTGTCACGGCGAAGCCGAGAGTCGCCTCGTCGACTGCGAGAAGCGCGTGCGGGGCGAGTGTGGCGCCTGCGGGGAAGGTGTAGGATGCGGATGTCTTTGCCGAGGAGATGGTGCATCCGGCGAGAGAGACGGTGGATGCGCCGGCGTTGATCAGCTCGACTGCGCCGCCCGAGTTGGCAGAATGGGGGATGAGTTCGTTTATGAGCAGCGTTGCGCGAGATGTGCTGCGGGCGGGTTCGGCCGCGCCGGGAGAGCCGCCGGGAAGTGCGGAGCAGGACCATGCGGCGGGATTCGTCTGGCCGAGCGAGGGGCGGGCGAGGACGAGAGAGTGTCCGGATCCTGCGATGCCGGCGGGCCATGGATCGGAGTCCTTGATCTTGACGGAGAAAAGTTCCGCGCCGAGCTCGTCGTGCAGACGGAGCTGGGCGGTGTATTCGAAGGCGTCGGCGCGGCTTGCCTGCAGCACGCCCGTAAGACCGTAGATTGTGGCGACGTCGGCGGCGTGCGGGGCGATGACCACGCGTCCAAGGGCGGGGATGGAGTAGCCCTGCGGGAAGGTGAACTCGAGTGCGCCGGAGAGAGTCCAGCCGCCCAAGCGCTGCGGG
>JAFUDL010000071.1 GCA_017459225.1 Kiritimatiellia bacterium | reverse complement strand
CATGGCTTTCTTCCTTTCTTGGGCTGGTGAACGTATATTATACGATTTTTCACTGTCAATTCCGTTTCGGCACTTCTTACCTTGCACTTCTCACGTCCGCCCACGCGAGGCGGTAGAGGCCGTAGTGCGTCATTTCACCGTAGTAGGTGTCTGCGAACTTCAGCCGGTAGTACCGCTGGCTCTTCCTGTTGAGAAACCGCGCCATGCGCTTCAGCACATATCGGCATGTCGTTTTCTTTGCCGTACAGATTCCTTTCATTCTGTTAGTTCTGCCGAGCTTTGCTTGGCGCACCATCATTCCACAATGCTCCGCGCTACCGCAGGATGATGCACGTGCGGCTTCTGACCAGCACCAGGTCGCCGTTGACGATCCGCACTCTCCAGCCATTGGGCAGGTTGCCGCGTCGTGGCAAGCCGGCGAGGACACCGCCGTCCATGCACTTGATCAGCACTCCGAGACGCACATTCTCGGGTTCGGCAAGCCGAATCGTCGCATCGGAAAGATCGAGCACGCCCCTGTTCACGATGCTGCCGTCGAGCGGGATATCCAGGAATCCGTCGATCACCAGCGTGCCGTTCTGAAGCTCGCCGCCGTACGCGACGACGACGGGATTGCCGAGGCCAGACTCGCGGTCGCCAGTGAAGTATATCGGCGCGGGGCGGCGCGATGGGGACATCGCGCCCTACCATTTCGCGGCCCTCCCGCGTCGCCGCCACGCGCCAGCCGTTGGAGATGTCCTCCGGCGTGACGGACAGTAGGGCGGTCGCCGCGCGACCGCCGCCTGGCAACTGCACAATCCTCGGCGGGCCGTTCGTGTGCTTGCTGAAGCTCTCGACAATGCCTGTTCCGACCATCGCCACAGCAAGCACGGTGCGCACGACGCCCCCGCCAAACACCCTGCGCAGTGGTGCCGCAACGGTTCTCGCCATCCACGCAATCACTGCTGCGGAAATCAATATGGCAAGAAGCGCGAGCGACACGTAACATACGATGCCGCGAAACAGTTCCGCAAATGACTAAAAGCCGTACACCATCACCTCAATTTCAGAACCGTCCCGTCGACCACGGCTTTCACTTCGCCCATTTCACCGCCCACTTCCGCGCCGCGCACGATGACGCACGCCATGCTCCATTCGGGTTCGTAAAGCCATCCCGGCGGAGCGGACGCAACTTCAGAGAATAGCGGCACGCCGTCCACTGCCGCCGAAAGCCAGGACGGGAGACTCTTGCTTGGATGGAACGGGGTTCTTTGGCTGCGTCAAGGACGGAACGGGGTATTCCTGATCGACGAAAACGGGTTTTCCAAGACGCTTCGCATCGACGGGACCGAAGTGTGGCGCGACGGAGCCGGCCGGAGGCGAAATCGTGCATTCGCCGGTCGCATCGTCGATTTTCCAGAACTTGGCGGGGATGGTCCAGTTGTCCTCGAACCGGCTGGGATGCTTTTCGTCCTTGAACTGTAAATCCGAGCCGAAGATGTTGTTCACGAACACGTATCCGCCTTGTCCGCTCGCGTATTTGTCGAGCGAATCAGGTTCGGTGGAGTGGGGCTTCATGACCGGCGTGCGACGGTTGTCGTTCCAATAGTTGCAGCCGCCCCGCATGCGATTGGCCACGAACGCCACTCCTTGGGAATACGATCTCAGCACCTTGTCGGAGAGCAGGTCGTTGCCCTCGACGAGAATCGGTCCGTGATCCACCTCGAAGAACAGATCAAAGGCGTTGGCCCACAGTGTGTTGCCCGTTATGCGCGAGCCCTGTCCCATCCAGTCGAGCCAGATGCCGGCGCACGCCGAGGGGCCTCCGCAGTGATGGATGCGGCAACGGGCGATTGTTACGTCGATGGCCGCGTGCAGCTTGATGCCGCCCATTTCCGCGCCGCCGAAGGGCTTTTTCCAGAAGCAGCGGGATATCTCGCAGTCTTCGATCGTGGAGAACGCGCAGCCGAACGCGCCGCAAATGCCAGCCTGCCCGCAGTCGTCGATCCGGCAGCGGCGCACGGCATGGTGGCCCGTTTCGCTCCAGTCGCGTTTGTGGAGACGCAGCGCCCAGAGCGAGAAAAGCTGCTTTCTGTCGAGCCAGAACGCATCGAAGTCATTGGCGCACTTTCCCAGCGTGAGACCCGCGCAGCTCGACCCGGAGATCGTGCAGTCTTCGATCGTCCACCCGCGGCTCCAATGCGTGCCCACCACGCCCACCTGTTCGCCGCGCGGATGGGCCCAGTCGGGTCCGGCGTTCGTGAATGTGATGCCCTTCAGCGTGATGTAGTCGCGCCGCGGTTCAAGCGGATAAAAACATGCCGGGCGGACGACCAATTCCGGCACGGAGACTTCGGGGTCGCGCCCGAACGCCACCACGATCGTTCCCCACGCGCCCCTGCCGGGAACGAGGGCCGCGCTGCCGGGAGCCAGTTTCGGGACGCCTTTCACGCCGGCGAAGACCTCTTCGCCCAGCAGCCTCAACGGCTTGCCGTCCTGCAGAAGCCTTGTGCGGAAATGCTTTTTCCCCCTTGGCTCGAACCACCTGCCGGCGATGAAATCCGTGAACGGATTGAGCCCGCCGAACGTATCGTACGCCACATGCGCCTCCCAGAGGCCGTCGGCCCGTTTCTTCCAGCCGCGCACGGGATCCGCGCCGGTCACGACGACCTTCTCGCCGGACGCCGCGCGATAGACGACGGGCGCGCTTTCCGTTCCGGCGTTCGCGGGCTTCACCCATTCGCGATACACGCCCCCGCGTATGGTTATTGTATCGCCGGGGCCTGCAACGGACGCCGCGCGCTGGATCGTGCGCCACGGCCTTTCGGCGGAGCCGTCGGCGGCGTCGCACCCGTTCGTCGCCACGAAGTATTCGGCCGCGTTCAATGGCTGCGCGGCCGGACGAAGCGCGCCAGAAAAAGCCGACGTCGCACAAAGGATGCAGACGGACAAGGGCATGAGCGTTGTTTTCATGGCGACATTATACCACAATCTTTCGCATCGCGCATCATCCGCAGGCGCATCATTATCTGCATAATTCACTGCCGAGTCTTCTGACGATTGGAAACAACTTTTTGAAACAACTTGCCATTGGCGCGCGGGCTAACTCGCCCGCGCCCATTTGCCGATCCTCGAACTGCCACGATTCTGAATGTTCAAGGTGAACCCGCAGGAAAATGTTGTTCTTGAAAGTTGTTTTGGTTGTTTCCAGATCCCAATGCGCATGGGTGAAAAACGCCCTCCGGATTTTCGGATTTTCCGGAGATTCCACAGGAACAGACCCCGTACACGCCGTCGTGAAATCAGCGGGCGCCGAAGGAAATAGCGGCCGTCTCGCCCGGCTTGAAATCGCGCTCGAGCGTCGCCTCGGCGCTGTTGCGCGGAATACTTTGGGGACAGTCCCCCAAACCCGAACCCAGAAACCAGAAACTTCGAAACCTATAAAAACACGTACGCCCGAGGCGGCTAGGAATCCGGCTCGGGCGTCTTTGGTTAACTGAGGAAAGAGTCTCAGGCTCTCAACACTTGAATATATGCCTGACTCCTCGGCCGATGACAAAAGATTTTAAATTTTTTTTTTATTTTCCTACACGGAGGTCGGCCCTCCAACAATTGATATTTGTGATTTATGAACATTTTTGGCAATTGTGAACAATAACGAACACTTTGGGGACAGTCCCCAACAAACCCCCTGTGGGGGACGTCCCCCCAAAACCCCGGCAATCGAACACTTTGGGGACAGTCCCCAACAAACCCCCTGTGGGGGACAGTCCCCCAACTCCCAAACCCGAAACCAGAAACCAGAAACCCGAAACCAGAAAACTCGAGACCTGTAAAAACACGTACGCCCGAGGCGGCTAGGAATCCGGCTCGGGCGTCTTTGGTTAACTGAGGAAAGAGTCTCAGGCTCTCAACACTTGAATATATGCCTGACTCCTCAGCCGATGACAAGACTTTTTAAAATTTTTTAATTTTTCTATATCCGCTCAGCGGCAGCGGCCATTTCACGGCCGATTGCGGCGATTCGCTTCTCAATCCGCGTTTTTATCTGGCTGATATTGTTGCGGCTTTGGTGGAACTTCTCGGAAGTCTCGTCAATTGAGTGGCCTTCCTGCACATAAAAACGATAGATTTCGCGATCACGATCGGAAAGCGCCGTCTTGGTGAGCACATGCTCCATTGCGGCGGCGAGGATGGCGCGCTGCCAGTCGACATCTGTCTCAGGGGCCTGACCTGGGGCGGCAAGGGTCTCCTGCATCACTTCATCGAGCGGCACATGCGAATCTGCCTTGCGGACTTCATCCTTGCGGCGCTGCATGTGCACTTCATTGTAGATCATTGTTGCAAGATACGAGTGGAAACTGCCCTTTTCTGGCTGATATTGCCCGCTGCGCAACACGTCCACAAGCTTGGCAAGCACCGTCATCACGATGTCGTCGGCATTCGAGCCGGCACCCTTGAACACGGCGAAGGCACGCATAGCGGGTGCATAGAGATCCCAGAACCTGTTCCAGACGGCGGAGTCCTGTCCACGCGCAAGGTCCTTGATCTTGGCAATGAGAGTGAAGGAAGTTTCTGGGAACGTGCTCATTTTACAGGCTTTCCTTCCAGACGGCTCGCCATGTCTTCAAGCAGACGAGCGAGATCGGCGGATTCGGAGAGCTGCTCATACTCGTCCTGCGGCTCGAATGACGAATCGATGCTGCCATCATCGGCAGAGACCATCTGCGCAAGGCGGCGCACTTCGCCTGCCGCGTGTGCGCGCGTGATCTTGCCCTTCTCCACGTCGGCCACAAGGCGATGGGTGAGCACCCATGCGTCGATCTGAGCAAGTTCAAATTCAGCGCGCGTGGCCTCGTCGCCATCAGGATCGTCCTGAGCCCCAGAAGGCAACGCGCAGAGCTGCTCGAACGACGGCAGGCGCTCTCCCTTCGCGAAGGGGTTGAACCATACCATCGCCCCGCCGGCCGCGCATGCCGCCACGAGTCCGCACGCAATCGCCGCGATGAGCCACTTCTTCGCCTTCTTCGCGCGCCGCAGCTTGTCGCGCGCGTCGTCGTATGCCTTCTCGGACTGATAAGCCTCCTGCTCGCGGCGTTCTTTCTCGAGTTCGCGCCATGACGGACACGACCGTCCTGCCGGATTCAGATGCAGCAGCTTTGGCAGTATCTGCGTCCACACCGGATTGAACGTCTCAAGATCTCCCGCCACGTCCGTGCGCGCATCGCACCACACGCCCGTCAGCAGCCGGAACACCAGCACCCCCAGCGCATACCAGTCGCTCGCCTCGCTCGCCTCCACGCCCATCTCCACTTCGGGCGCAAGGTATCCCACGCTTCCCATCACCTGCTTCTGGCCGTTGCGCGCCGCCACGAGCGTCTGCTCCGCGGAAAGTCCCAGATCAACACGCAGCTCCGGGTTGAATATCTGCGCCACCCCGAAGTCGCTCAGCACCACATGGCCGTCCGGACCCACCAGCACGTTCTGGAGTTTGAGGTCGCGGTGAAGGATGCCGTTCTTGTGGATGTACTCGAGCCCGTCGCGCAGGTCTTCGTACCACATCGCCACCTGCTCCTCGTCAGCGCCCTCCGCGCCCGCGTCCGCAAGCGTGCGCGGATGCCCTTCCGGATCCAGCACGAGGTCCATAACGAAGTACGGCCTGCCGCTGGCCTTGTCCTCGCCGATGTCATACACTCGCACGAGGCGCGGGTGGCATAGCTTCGCCAGCAGCCTTCCCTCGGCGAAGAAACGCTTGCGCACCGCCTCCTGCTCGCCGCGTTCGTAGGTGAAAAGCTTCAAGGCATACCGCGCGCCCAGCTGTACGTCCTCCACTTCGTACACCTCGGCCATGCCGCCCTTCGCGAGCAGCGTCACCACCTTCCATCTGCCAAGAAGCGCGCCTTCTTCCAAGGCCTGGTTCATCGCGTCGACACCTTTCTCTTCTCGGCGCGGAGACGCTCAAGCGCCACCTGCACGGCGCATGGCTCCTCCTTGCCGGTCCAGTCCTTCGACGCCACCCACTCCTCCGCGGAGAAGATGCGCTGCGCGGCTTCTTCGTAGGAGATGCCGCCAAGCTCCACGAGAAGGCGGATGCCGCGGTCGATTAGCTTCTTGTTCGAGATGGAGACCCAGCTCATCCAGTTGCCCGCCACGCGTCCCGACGCCGCCATCGTGCCCGTAGAGAGACAGTTGAACGCGAGCTTGACGGCGAGGTGCTTCCAGATCTCGAGAGGCGAGTCGGCGATTTCCATCTTCACCCAGATGCCGTCCGTCGGCTGCGGACCGATGTGGAACTCGATTTTTTCGGGCCAGTCGGCGGCGAGGCGGTTTGCGGCGGCCATGTATTGCGCCGGCTTGTCACCCACGGTGAGCATCACCGCGGCGGCGCGGTCAAATCCCTTAATGCGCTCTGGCGCGGGTTCATTGCCGATCATGTAGGTGACGAGGTCGGAGTACTTGATGAGCGGCGGCGAGTCGATGAAACGCTGCGGCATCTTGAGCGAGCGGGCGTCCTCGGACGTGAACTCAAGGCAGCGGGGATGGCGGCGCATCATCTCGTTCCAGCATTCAACGGTGGGATGGAGCGGATTCTTCACGAACGCCCAAGACTGGGCGAGGTGCCTGTCGCGGCTGGAGCGGAGCGGCGGCAGCATAAAGGTTGGGGAGCGCTCGGTGTTGTCGGTGAAGAGGTCGAGCATGCACTTGTCGGCAAGGTACGTGATGCGTCCGTGCTTGTCGTAGACGCCCTTCTCGAACTCGATCGCCTTGACGAGGCCGGCGCGTCCACCGGGCGACTCTAGGCCGGCGAGCAGCTTCTCGAAGGCAAGGGTGTAGTCCTTGGACGTCTCCTTAGCGAAGCGCGGAAGCACGCGGCAGAGCGCGGCCTCGAGGGCACACGAACCAAGCAGCTGCTCTGAGCTCGTGGCCTGCATGCGCGTGGAGCCGGCCAGCGACATTGAGCCGCAGTAGATGTCCATCACCGTCACCTTCGGATTGTCGATCGCCTCGCGGCTGCGGTCAAGGTGGGCGCGGAGGATGTCGGCGGGGTTGTTGAAGACCAGGAAGCACTTCGCGCCATGCTCGGCCGCGTACTTGAGCGTGCCCAGCACGGACGACGTCTCGCCGCCCTCCGTGATGGCGACGAACGTATCGCCCTCTCCCACGTTGAGCGCGGCGGCCTGGCGGCGACCGCCCTCCGCGAAGTCCTCGAAGAACTCCACCGAGCGGATGAGCGCGAAGTCGCCGCCCGTCATGATCGAGGCCGACCTGTCGGCAAGGGCGCGTTCCGCCGGAGTGAGCTCTGCGGCGCGGCGATGGAAGAAGTCGCGCCACATCGACTCGAGCAAAATCGAAAGACGCCCCGTCGCACCGCATCCAGAGAAGATGATGCGCCCCTTAGGAGCCTGAAGCGTCTCGACCATCGACGAGACGAGCTTCTCGAACTTCTCGCCGGCAAAGACGTGGCGCATTGTTATCGGTATCTGGCGGTCGCCGCGCTGAAGGCACTGCACGCCCGCGAGCGTGGAACGCTTAAAATCCTCCTCAAGCGTCGCCGTGATCGGATTCGACTGCTCGGAGGGCAGGAAGCCGAGATGAAACTGCTTCTCGTTGTCGATGAAGTCGCGCGCCTTCGCCCGTGCCGCATCCGAACACTCGAACGCTCCGGAAGAGGCAGCGGGAATCAACGCCGCCATTGCCATGGGAACAGTTTTCATTGCAGCACGAAGTATTGTTTTCATGCCGGACATTATATCAAATCCGATGCGCACGCGCTAGTGGCTAGTGCGCGAGCGCAAATATGGGGAACATGGAACAATCCCCGTTAGCTGTTCCATTCGTCAGTCAGCGGTGTATTCTATGTCGTCGAGATAGAAGGCGAATGGGCGCCCCTGTCCGCCGAAGTTGAAGCCGAAGCCTGTCTTGATCTGCGAAAGGTCCTCGCCGTCAAGAGCGATGCGGTAACGCGTCCATTCCTTCCTGAGCCTGATATCCTCGAGCTTGCGGTTCGCGGTGTCGGAGAACGCCTTGTTCTTTATTCCGCCCATGAAGAAACTCACCTTCTCGCCGCCCTTCTCGCCGCGCGCCCAGAATACGAGCATGCCGGCCTTGGAGAGATTGGCGCCGCCAGGACGCTCCCCCCAGTCATTCGCCGGACTCTGCCAGAAAACTCCCGCCCAGTTGTCCTTTGCCCGGTACTCCACCTTGAGGCACATCTTGCCGCTATGCGGATTCTCGGCGCACTTCTCGTCCAGCCGCATCGCGGTGTGGTTGCCCATGTACCCAGATGCATACCACGGTCCGCTCGCGCCATCATGGTACACCGCAAACGGCATCGGCGCAGGTGGGGCGCTTCTGTTCGGCTTAGGTCCCTTGCCGACGATTGGCCAGTTGGCATACGCGGCATTGCCCTTACCGTCGAAGCAATATGCATAGAGGCGGTATTTCCCGCCACCTGGAATCTTCACCTTCACCGCGGGCGTACCCTGACCGGCGACGATCGCGTCGTCCCAGCCCTGCGGCATCGCAAGCCCCAGTCCTGCCTCGCCGTAGTGCGCCGCCTCGTCCACAAGCGCCCAGCGCCATGTGAGCCTGTCGCCCTCGGGATCGCGCGCCGCGACTTTCGCCGTCACCGTCTCGCCTTCTGCGGGCGCGTCGTTAGAAACCTTAAGTTCGCCGATCGCGGGACAGCGATTCGCCACGCCGCGGCCCCACAGCTTTGCGAGCGTGGCCACCGTCTCGAGCTTCGTGCCATCCGGCAGCATCGTGCCGAACCAAGTGGGAGTGATCTCGTTCTTATGCCCCCACGTGAACACATATCCGCCCAGGCACCACTTCCCCTTCTCGGCGAGAATCGTCGCATCGTACACCTCGCGGTACCACTCGGCCTTGCGCGTGGACGTCCATTCAAGCGGCATTCCGTTCGCCGCCTTGCCGCACTCGCCTGCGCCCCTCGGACCATACTCGGTGAGAAAGTACGGCAGCTTCCCGCCCAGCTCGCGCCATCGCCTGCCCACCGTCATCGCGCCGCCGTACGAGTTGAGCCCGATGAACTGAAGTTCGGGCGCGTACTTGGCGATTGCCTCGGCCTTCGCCTTCCACATGTCGGCAACAACAGTGCCAACGGGGTGGTTTGGGTCGGCGGACTTCACCTTCGCCGCTAGTTCATTGATGAAGGTCCACATCTCGGCGGGATGCGGCTCGCCAAGCTCCATCTCGTTCCCAAGCGCGTAGCAGAGAAGCGCGGGATGGTCCTTGATCTTTGCCACCGTGGAAAGCACTTCGCGTTCGGTACGCGCGAGGGCGGCCTTGTCTAGGTAGTTGAAGCCGTGGTTGTGGTGTCCAAGCCAGAAGCCAAGCATCACGGTGTGGCCGTGCTTCTTCGCCTCGTCGAGATCGGCCTTGGCTCCTCCCGCCCCCCATGTGCGGAAGGAGTTGCCGCCAATCTCCTTGAGAAGCGCCTTCGATCCGCCTCCGCCTGCCCCATGAACGAAGTACGGCCGCCCGTTGAATGTGAGATGCCACGCACCTTCGGAGCCCTCGATCTTCACAACTGATCCGGACGCCGCCAAGATGACGGCTCCCCATGCCATCAGCGCCAGCTTGCCGCTCAAACCCATAACTCACCCACTAGAGGTCACGCAGGTTGGGGGCCTTGGGCTTCGGCGGCTTCTTGCTCGCGTCGAGCGCCTTCTTCACAGGGTTGTCGCCGGGAATCCAGCCGCCGCGCGCAAGCATGTTCAGGAAACGCTCGAACGCATGCACCCGTTCCGCAACGGCGAACGAGCCCGTCTTCGCGGCAATCGCCTTCACGCACTCCGGCTCGTGCGCCTTGATGAGCGCCATCACCTTGCGGTCAGGCTCGTAGCAATACGACTCCCAAAGGCGGATGAATCGTTCGGCAGGGTCTTTGGTCTCGTTGGCGAACACGAGCGACTCGCCCGCGAGGCGGTGGCGCAGCGCGGCAACGTCGCCGTACTTCAGCCCGGGACCGCCGCTGACAGTGTCGGCATAGCGCGAGGGAATGCGGCGAATCCACACGTTGCGGAATGGAACAGGGTGGCCGTGGTCCTGCAGAACGAGCGGCCCCTTCATCTCCTTCGGGTGCGGATAGCGTCCGCACCATCCGGTGTGCCCCTGGAAGGGATAGGAGTCCTGCACCAACACGCCGTTGAAGAACACGGTGGCCGATCCAGGGTCCACGAGCCGCTTCCCCTCCCAGATCGGCGGATGGAAGACGATGTCGTACGTCTGCCACTCGTCGGGCTTGCGGCAGGGCTGCACGATAGGCGGATTCTCGCCATACACCGCACCGGCCTGGCCGTCGGCGTAGTTGGCGGGCTTCCACGGCGAGCGCGAGGGCTGTACGTTCGACGAGTCGAGAATCTGTATCTCGTACTTGCCCATGAGGACGACGCCGGAGTTGCCCCAGCCGTAGAGGTCGTCCTTGGGCGTCTTCCACTCGATGTGTATCTGGCAGTCGGCGAAGTCCTCGACCGTGCGCACGCTGCCCGAGCCGGGCGTGCACACGAACTCGCCGTTTTTCACGGTCCACTTCGTGGGCTTGCCGGCCGAAGCACACCAGTTCTTCTTCACGCTCTCCTCCGTGCCGTCGAAGAGCACCACCGCGTCGCTCGGCGGGCGCCCGGGCGGCGTGGCCACCCGCACCGGGTCGGGACGGTTCACGTCGTGCACGGCCCATGCGTGCGTAGCGTTCGGACGCTCCCCCGAAGGCTCAGCCGCCGCCACCATCGCCGCTCCCACGGCGAGTGCCGCCATCATTCTCTTCGCTCTCATGACCTCACCTCCTTCTTCTCTTCGCTCGCCATCTTCGCGCAGTCAAGCACCTCTCCCGGACGCAGCTGCGCGAGGTTTCCAAGGAATCCCCATTCCGTCATGTGGCTTGCCATCTCGAAGCCGCTCGTCGTCTTCCCTCCGCAAAGACAGCAGTTGATGTATTCGTGGTAGTGGCTCGGCGCCGCGCCCACACCGGGCATTCCGGGCGCGCCCGAGCCGTCCTTCATCACATAGTACGGCTCCACATCGTAGTGCGTGGAGAGCAGCCATCCCTTCGTGCCCTCGACAACGCGCCCCTGCGCGGGCAGCCTCTTCATTGGCGTGAGCGCCGCGATGTCCTGCAGGAACGCCGGCGGCAGGAACTTCGGCTCAAGCCTG
>JAFUDL010000070.1 GCA_017459225.1 Kiritimatiellia bacterium | reverse complement strand
GACTGGGGCACCCAGTTCGGCATCCTCATCAAGGGATACCGCGAGTGCCTCAGCGACGAGGAGCCCGCGAACCTCACCGTCGCGAACCTCGAGAAGTGCTACGTGCTCTCCGCCGCCAGGGCGAAGGAGAAGGACGGCGTGTGGAAGGACGCCTGCCGCGCCGAGCTCGTGAAGCTGCAGCAGGGCGACCCCGAGAACATCGCCCTCTGGAAGCGCTTCATCGACATCTCCATCGCCGAGTTCGACCGCATGTACGCGAAGCTCGGCGTGAAGTTCGACACGTATCGCGGCGAGTCGTACTACAACGATATGATGCCCGCCGTGCTGGACCGTCTCGAGAAGGCCGGCCTATCCGAGCCGAGCGAAGGCGCCACGATCGTGAACCTCGAGGCGGAAGGCCTGGGCGTCGCGATCGTGCGCAAGAGCGACGGCGGCTTCAACTACACCACCTCCGACCTCGCGTGCGTGGAGAGCCGCGTGAAGGACTACGATCCCGAACGCATCATATACGTCACCGACGACCGCCAGCAGCTCCATTTCCGTCAGTTCTTCCGCATCTGCGAGAAACTCGGCTACACCACGAAGCTTGTGCATGTTCCATTTGGCCTGATGAGCTTCGGCGGCAAGGCGATCTCTACGCGTGAAGGCAACCTCATCAAGCTCGACGATCTTCTTGCCGAAGCAGTGCGCCGCAGTCTCGAGATCGTGCGCTCGCGCGAGCCGTCCGAAACCTCGGGCGAAGCCACTCCCGAACAGCTGCGCCTCGCCGAGCAGATCGGCTTCGGCGCCGTCAAGTATGCCGACCTCAGCCACGATCCCGGCACGGCGATCGACTTCGACTGGGACAAGGCTCTCGCCCTCGAAGGCAACTCCGGCCCGTATCTGCAGTACGCCTACGCGCGCGTCTGCTCGCTTCTCGACAAGGCCGCCGAACTCCAGTCTTCAAACTCTGAACTTCAAACTTCGAACTTCTCCATCTCCTCTCCTGTGGAAAAGCAGCTTGCCCTGCAGCTTCTCCAGTTCGGCCCCACCGTGCTGCGTGCCGCCGAGAACTACAAGCCAAGCGTGCTTGCCGACTATCTTTTCCAGACCGCCCAGCTTTACAGCTCGTTCTACCAGCGTTCCCCGATTCTCAAGAGCGAGCCTGCGGTGCGCGACGCCCGCCTCGCGCTCTGCGCGCTTTTCGGACGCATCCTCTCCAAGGGACTGTCGCTTCTCGGCATCGAGACGCCGAATCGAATCTAGCCGTCATGCCATGTAGGGAGGTTGACATGGCAGAGGAAACGGCACCGGTCATTCGCATTTTCGCGCCAGGGCAGAAGATCGGCGCGTATCGTATAGTGCGTCTTCTCGGTCAGGGCGGAATGGGCGCCGTCTATGAAGTGGAGCATGAGCAGCTCGGCGTTCGCTACGCTCTCAAGGCGTTCGCTACGCACAGCAAATACGCCGACATGCTCAAGAAGAAGTTCCTCGCGGAAGGAAGGGTGCTCGCGAGGCTGCGCCACCCTCATCTCATACGCGTCTTCGATCTCGCGATAGACGAGCCGACAGGAGTGCCGTACTTCGTGATGGACATAGTGACGTACAAGGACGGCACGCCGCACACCCTCGATGATCTGGATATGGGCGATCTTGAAGAGGACTACATCCTCGGCTGGTTCGAGGATCTCTGCAAGGCGCTCGACTACATCCACGAACAGGGCATAGTGCACCGCGACATCAAGCTCGGCAACGTCCTTCTGCGTGAGGATAGGCATGTGATGCTATCCGACTTCGGCGTCTCGCGCATCTTCGACGAGGGCCTTTCGAAGGATGTCAGCGTGGTGCGGACGGTCGTTTCGGAGGCTGGGTCTGAAGCTCGGCTCGTCATGGGCACTGGAGGCTACATCGCGCCCGAAGTGCGGCGCGGCGAAGATGCCACGCCCGAAGCCGACGTCTATTCCCTCGGCGTCATGTTCTTCCATCTGCTCACTGGACTCTGGTATGAGCCAGGTACAAGGGCGCTTGCTCTGCTCGACAATTTCAAATACCGTTGGGGCGATGTTTTGCCGCGAATGCTCTCCGCAGATCCGCAGGAACGTCCTGTGCCGCTTTCAGATCTGCCGCGCCAGCTGCGGGAGTCCAGAGCCTCTGAAGCCACCACTGTGGCGAAGGAGGAAACGCCCCCCGCTCGATTTGGCATGTTCAGGCCAAAGTATGTTGCTGCGTCTGTTGCCGTTCTGTGCGTTGTGGTCGCCGTCTTTGTGGCGGTGGCGCTTCGTCCGCAGGCTGAAGAGCTGCCGCATGGGGAGCAGGTGGCCAAGTGGCCGATCCCGCCGGAGCAGGATGATTTTCGCGAGTTGTTTTCAGCAGATGACTTGTTTAGTCCCAAGGAGGCCGCACGATGAGCGAATCCTATCAGATGAACGTGTTTCCTGCTACCTCGCAGACGCTCCTTCAGAAGCTCGCCGCCCAGATTACTGGCGAACGTGAGTCGGCATGGGTGCGGTTTTTCGGTCTGTACGAGCCGGCGATCAAGCGGTTTGTGACGTACCATGACAGCGACCACGACCCTGAAGACTTGGCGCAG
>JAFUDL010000001.1 GCA_017459225.1 Kiritimatiellia bacterium | reverse complement strand
CGGCGCGCGCGGCAGGTGCGCGCACGCTCGACGGCCTCGGTATGCTCGCCGCGCAGGCGGCAGAATCGTTCCGCATCTGGACGGGGCGCGTGGCGGACCTCTCGGCCATGCTCGCCGCACTCGGACGCATGGCATAGTCCATACCAGGTGTCGATGCTCGCATTTATGATGTGGATTCTGTGCGACGCTTGCGTTCTTATGGGTGTGAATCAACAAAGAAGGAAGCATACCATGAGAACGATAGTTGGAATAGTGGCGGTGACAATGGCAGCACACGCATTGGCGGCGGAGTGCAAGGATGGCAGCTGCCCGATTCCCTCGAATGGCGAGGCGACATACATGGTGATGTCGCCCGTGCCGGAGTCTGCCGTTGAGCCGATAAAGCACGCGCCGCGCCTAAAGTCGTTGGACGGCAAGACGATTGCTCTTGTCGGCGGAAGCTTCATGGCGAACGTGACGCATCCTGAATTGAAACGGCTCATACTTGCCGAACACCCGACTGCGAAGATCTATCTTTTGAGTGAAATCGGATCGGCGGGTCCGTATCCGCGTCCAGGCGTGGTGCGGCGCGAGAAGGACGAGTTCCAGCGCAAGCTCAAGGAGTTCAAGGTCGATGCCGTGATTTCGGGAAATGGCGGGTGCGGACTCTGCACGCCGAAGGAGACTGGCTCCTGCATCGCCGCAGAAGTGCTGGGCATTCCGTCCGTGATGATCGCCGCACCCGGTTTCGTGAAGCAGGCGAAAAGCGCTGCGGCGTCGGCGGGCCTTGCGGAATTGCGCGTTGCGGAATACCCCGGAGCGTTCGCCAGCCACACGCGGGATGAATTGTTGGAGAATACGCGAAAGATTCTGTGGCCACAGGTGAAAAGGGGACTGACGGCGGCCAAGGACGTTCGACAGACGGCAGCCGACGCTCATGTGTCGAATATGGAGAGTCAAATCTCCGGCACTCTCGCCGAAATACAGCAAATTTACCTTGATTCCGGCTGGACTGACGGTTTGCCCATCGTGCCGCCAACGGAAAAAGCAGTCGCGGAGTTCCTTCGCTTCACCGATCTCAAGCCCGACCATTCGCTCGGCGCGATTCCGACAGCGCAGAGGAACGTGACCGTGCGCCATGTTGCCGTGAACGGCGTGATGGCGGGGTGCCCGCCAGAGTTCATGCCGATTCTTCTTGCGTTTGTGGAGGCGATGAAGGACGGCGATTTCCGGCGACCGCTCGCCTCAACCCATGCGTGGACGCCCTACTGTTGGCTTAACGGCCCTGTTGCGCGGCAGCTTGGCTTCGACTGCGGCCAGGGTGAAATCTCAGAGCCTAAGAACGCCGTCCTTGGACGCTTCATCAATCTCGCCATGATCAATCTTGGCGGCTACCGCGTGAAGGAGAACCGCATGGGCACGTTCGGCTATCTGATGCCATGGTGTCTTGTTGAGGACGATGCCTTCGCGCTGAAGGTCGGCTGGAAGCCTTATCACATGCAGCAGGGTTTCGCCCTGAACGATTCCACCGTGACCGCCGCCTCGTCGATAAACTGGGGCAACAACCTCGTTCCGGCGACATCGGACGGCGAGCGCATCAAGGACATGATGGCGTGGGACGCGGCGGAGAAGTCGCAGATGGCGGTGAGAAGCGGAATGCCTTGCACCTACCGCGCGTTCTTCGTCACGGAAGGCGTAGCGCGCGATCTCGCAAAGGTCTACCACACGAAGGGCGCATTGGAGGATGCAATAGTCAAGACTTCCCGCATTCCGCTAGGCGAGAGGGCCTTCGCGAACTACTGGGGAAATCCCGGCAGCGCGTTCGACCCGGATACCCATCCGGTCTCGCGCCACGAGCGGCGAATCGAATATTCCGAGAACGCGGAAGAGACACAGACCCCGCCTTGGCTGGCATGGACTGGAATAGAGTCGATAATGACCGTTCCGGCGATTGAGCGCGGCAAGAGCGCGTTTCTCGTCACCGGCGATCCTTCCAGGAACAAGGAACTCTGCGTGCCGGGCGGCGGGTTCGCGACAATCAAGATCGAACTTCCGAAGGCATGGGATTCTCTGATGGCTGAACGCGGCTATAAACCGCTTGCCGATTTCACGCTCAAAAGCGACATGAAGCCAGATGTCCCGGCACCCAGGCCGCGCAGGAGGCCAACACACGCCGGCGCACGGGGCGACAGGCCATACGGACCACGGTCATACAGGGGTGGGCGTCCCCGCGGTCCGCGATGGGAGGGCGGGCGGGGGAGGTGAGCCCTGGCCTTAAGTCGTTTTTGCGCGGATGGCGGCGAGAAGGGCGTTGGTGGCGGGCGGGAGAGCTGCGTTTCTGCGCCAGGCGAGATAGACGTCGCTGACGAGCGCGGGCGCGAACGGGCGAAACACGACGCGCTCGGCGAACTCCTGCGGGATCATTCCGTCGATGCAGACCGCCGCGCCGAGACCCGCCTCGACGAAAACGGCCGCGTTGTAGATGAGGTTGTAGTTGGCGACCACATCCAGCTTCCCGAACGGGCAGCCGAACCATCCGGCGAGAAACTCCTTCACCATCGCCTGGCGCGAGCAGATGAGCGGAATGCCTCTCACGTCCTTTGGCGAAATGCGCTTCTTTGTGGCGAGCGGCGAATCCTTCCTGACGGCAAGTCCCCAATGGTGCGTGTAGGGGAGAGTCAGGTAGTCGAATCCGTCGTAGCGCCCGGGGCCCACAAGCACGCCAAGGTCGAAGGTCCCCTCGCGCAGATGGGCGACGATGTCCTCGCCGTTGCCCGACGTGACGGAGAAGTGCAATCTGGGATTGCCACGGTGAAGTACATCCGCCGCGCGCGCCACGAAGCGGAACGCCGGCGTCTCCCCGGCTCCGATGGCGACCGTGCCAGCAAGTTCGTCGCTGTCCTTGGACTTGATTTCCGCCTCGATGCGTTCGGCGAGATCCACAAGGTCGCCCGCGCGCTGCTGAAGGGCGACGCCCTTTTCCGTCAGCGCGATTCCACGCGCCCCGCGCGCGAACAGTTTCTGTCCGAGCTCGTCTTCAAGCGCGGCGAGCTGCGTTGAAAGCGCGGGCTGCGAGACGTGAAGCCGATTGGCGGCGCGGGTGATGTTTCCCTCGTCCGCCACGGCGAGAAAGTATCTGAGTATCCGTAAGTCCATGCCGCATAATATACCATATTTAGGCATAAGTGTAAATTATGGCTTCAGCATCAATATAGGCAACCTCCAGTTTCGGCGGAGTTCAAGAACTGGCTATCTACCAATTTCGGCGTTCGCGGCGCACTTGTGCCAAATCGCCAAATATTGTATAATATGCAATATTTTCCTTGGGGGTGTTATGCCCCTGAACAAAGAACGAGGACGAAAATGCCATACGCGGTGCTAGAAAAAGAAATTGAAAGACTTGACGAAACGCAGCAGAACACTGTCGTTCTGTTCGTTCGTTTTCTGCTGTCGCAGAAAGCCGCCGCGCCTGTCGGGGACAGCGAAGCAAGGCCGCGCCGTTACGACTTCTCGCGGGTGGCGGGGCGTCTGAAACTGCGAGAGGATCCAGTGGCTTTCCAGAGGCGCATCCGCGATGAATGGTAAGGCATAATGCCATTCGAGCAAGAGCGAAGGTGTACATGAGGATCTATCTCGACAACTGCTGCTACAACCGTCCGTTTGACGACCAGGCACAGATTAAGGTTTTGCTTGAAACACTTGCAAAGCTTGATATTCAGCAACGCATGAGAAATGGTGTGTTGGAGTATGCTTGGTCTTCCGCCCTTGACTTTGAAATTAAGAAGAGCAAGTTTCTTGACCGAGCACGCCAGATTCTTCCATGGGCGAACGGAGCAGTGGTAAATGTGCTTGTCGATGAGACAATCCGGCGTAGAGCCAAGGATTTTGAATCAAATGGTGTCAAGCCTATGGATGCGATTCATGTCGCCTGTGCGGAATCGGCAAATTGCGATTGGTTTTTCACGGTTGATCGTGGAATTCTCAATAAGGCGCGAACGCTTACATCTATGCGTATAGCAAATCCGGTTGAGTTCTTCGGAGGTGATTGACATGGCAATGACAGATAGCGAACTTAAAAGCAAGTGTTTCAGCATTCTGGCCGAACAGGTTGGGAGCGTGGAGATGGAACGGTTCATCATGCTGTTGAACCGCGACGCCTTCGACTATACAGAATGGCGCAAAGACAATCTCTTCCAAGGGGAGACCGTTGATTCGCTTTGCGACCAGATAGGGCAATTCCAAGCCGCTAAAGCCGAATACGCAAGGATCTGACACCTTTACTCTCAAACCGAAGAACTGCAAATGAAAGGAACGAAAGCCATAAGACAGTGAAACGGTCATAGGCGGGGCAACGCTCCGTCATGGTCGCCGCGCCGCAAGGCGAAGCGCGACAAGATGATTTAAGCAATGCTGCAAAGCAGTCGCCGAATGAAACTTAGGAAATTTCAACGAGAGCGACACTTGGCAGAGATAACGCGCAAGCGTTTACCTCTCTTTGTGTTCTCTCATGGTTTCCTAAGACCACATTCGGGACACGAAGAGAGGTTTTTCATGCTCTCAATTCGTGTAAGACAGCCGAACAGCGGAGCGACACGGAACGAGGATAAGCCCGATCCTTGCGAAGTGAAACGAAATCTGGGCTTAGGAAAGAATCTCATGTCTGTTAGACAAATGAAGAATTACAGTGAGTGGCCGTATTGGCATGAACTTGCTAATATGATGGTTACTGTTGCTATCTTTAAAATTGTTCGTAGTGAGGTTTGCCACTACGGATGGAGCGAATCCCCTTCGGCAGTTGTGGATATGTCTCGTGATGATTTAGTTGACTTTGCTGTAAAGCAACACATGTCATTAATGGAGATGTCTAGTAGCCCTGCCGCGATGATGTCTATCTGTGGTGGACTTGGATCTGTCGTTGATTTATCCAACGACTCGGCTTTGACAGCACAGGCAATTAGCTTGTCCGATTATCTGACAGGCAAGGAATCTGTTGAACCTTTGGATTGTACTTCTTCAGGAAGAGCGTGGTCTCGGATGTGTGGTTATCTTAAGGATAGTGAATCATTTACGGCGTTGCTCGCATTCATTGCTGAATGGCGAGGTGGTGAAGCAATGAAGTCGCGCCTTCGCAAGTACGGACTTTATGTTGCTCCAACATCATACGCTTACTCGGTCACAGAAGCCTCCTTCAAAGAAGCATATCCCAATGAATTTAAGAAAGGCTTCTGGGCTTCATTATTTGGGTAAGGAGGTAACGTATGGCATGGGGCATCTGGATAGTAGTTGCAATAGTTCTTGCATTTATTGACAAACGGTTGTTGTTGCTGGGAGCAATCGTCTTTGGCATCGGTCTTGGTCTGAAGTGGTGGTGAAGTGAAATGTCGAAAGTCGCGTAAGATTCACATTTATTAAACGAGTAACAGGTTAGGAGAAGAAGTTAATCATGCAAAAAATCATGCTAATGGGATTGGCTCTCGCGCTTGCCGGATGCGGCCCGAGCGAACCTTCCAATAAAGAAATCGCACAAGGAATGATGCGAAGTTTCGTTCGCGAGTCAGGCGTGCAACCCGCCAATCTTAGGGCAAAGGCGAAGAAGATTGGAAATGGTCGCTGGGCTGTAAGTATGGAGGCAGAACGACACGACGGCGAACGAAGAACGTTGAACGCAACCGCCGTTATGGACAAGAACGGTGATATTCACTACTATACTGACTGAAATTGGAACGAGCGTAAAATTCCCCGTCACCGTTTCCGCCTTCTCAGTTCAGAGAGCTTCACCTTGGGCTTCGCGGGCTTGCGCGCCTGCACGGTGTCGGTCCCGGCGAGGACGCAGCCGCACATCGAAGCGGCGACCGCGAAATGCGCCCGAAGCGAAGCGATCGGGTAGCCTGAGCGAAGCGAACCCCGAAGGGACCGCAATGGGCCGCGCCTCCGACGTCGTTGAACCAATGGTTGTCGTGCGCGTCTGAGCACATCTTCTACTCGTCCCACCGTCCGCCCGGTTAGGATGTGACATTCTCATCATAATCATACATTATGGAATCTGATAAGAAATCCGTATTTGTTATTTCAGGCGGAACAGGTTATACTATCCGTGTTTTCTTTTTCGCCTCAATAGGTCAACGACAAACAATCCGCCTACGCCCTTCGGGCTACGGCGCGATAAACAAGGAGAATGAAGATGATGAAAGAACTTGCGATGGCGGCCCTGGCTGCTGGTGGAGTCTGCGTTGCGGACGCGACAAGCGCGTTCCTCCCACTCACGAAGGGATGGGACAAGACGTTCCCGCAGTCCGACAAGGTGGAGCACGCCAAGGTGACGTTCCGCAACCGCTTCGGCATTACGCTCGCCGCCGACGTGTATAAGCCGAAGGTGGGGAATTGTGAACAGGGAACAGGGAACGGTAGGGCGGGCGCGCCGCGCACGCCGAAACTTCCGGCCATTGCGGTCTCTGGCCCGTTCGGCGCGGTCAAGGAGCAGTCGAGCGGGCTGTACGCACAGACACTTGCGGAGCGCGGCTTCTTGACCATCGCCTTCGATCCTTCTTTCACGGGAGAGTCGGGGGGTACACCTCGCTACGTGGCTTCGCCCGACATCAATACGGAAGACTTCCAGGCGGCGGTCGACTATCTCATCTCGCGCGATGACGTTGACTCCGGCAAGATCGGCATCCTCGGCATCTGCGGATGGGGCGGTCTCGCCATCAACGCGGCAGCGGTCGATACCCGCGTCAAGGCGACAGTGGCCTCGACCATGTACGACATGACTCGGGTGACGGCAAACGGCTACTTCGACAAGGAGGACAACGCGGCGGCGCGAAAGGCGAAGAAGGAGGCGATGAATGCCCAGCGGATTAAGGACTTCAAGTCCGGAACATACGAGCTTGGCGGCGGCGTTCCTGACAAGCTGCCGGACGACGCCCCGCAGTTCGTGAAAGACTACTACGCCTACTACAAGACGCCGCGCGGCTACCACGTGCGCTCGCTCAATTCGAACGGCGGTTGGAACAAGACGTCCGCTCTTTCGTTCATCAACGCGAAGCTGCTCGCCTACGCGGGCGAGATCGAGAGCGCGGTGATGGTGTTGCACGGCGAGAAGGCACACAGCCGCTATTTCGGCGAAACCGCTTTCAAGATGCTCAAGGGTGACAACAAAGAACTTCTCATCGTTCCCGGCGCGTCGCACTGCGACCTCTACGATGGTGGCGGGAAGGGCGCAATTCCATTCGACCGCATCGAGGTGTTTTATAGAAATCATCTGAAATAGGGGTCAATTTTTATCTCACGCAAAGTACGCTAAGTTCGCAAAGCAACCCTGACAATGAAACTTCGCGTCCTTCGCGAACTTGGCGTGAGATATATTCGTGCGTTTTGCAATAACCTCTATGGTTAGTGATAGGATGAAAATGAAGCTTGAAGAGTTTAGACGTGTAATGGCGGAGACGGAGTACATTCCTGCTGGGAGTGCGCTTCATCAGGCATTTCACGCATTTTCGCAAGAGGCTCTGAAGATCACGGCAGAACTGAACGGCGCGTACCATACGCCCGAGGAAGTGCGTGCGCTCATGTCGCAGCTGACGGCGAGCGAGATCGACGAATCGTTCGGTCTCTTCCCGCCGTTCCACACGGACTGCGGAAAGAACACGAAGATCGGCAAGCGCGTGTTCATCAATGCCGGCTGCCAATTTCAGGATCAGGGTGGCATCACAATCGGCGACGATGTGCTGGTCGGTCCGCAGACGATCATCGCGACGCTCAACCACGATTCCGATCCCGAGAAGCGCGGCGGGATGTTTGCCAAGCCTGTCGTCATCGGCGACAAGGTGTGGCTTGGCGCGCGGGTGACGATCTGTCCCGGCGTGACAATCGGCGAAGGCGCGATCGTCGGCGCAGGCGCGGTCGTGACGAAGGACGTGCCGCCGCGCACAGTCGTCGCCGGCGTTCCTGCCCGCATCATAAAGGAATTGTAACCAAGTGACGATTGGCAGTCGGACAAAAAATGACTCGGAGTCATTGACTTGCGGTCGGTGATGTGATACAATGCTCGCCGTCTTTCATCCCAGAGGAGGTTATCGAGTGACAAAGCGGCAGGAAAACGCGCAGGAAACGCGCCGGAGAATATACACCACGGCGTGTTCCCTCATTGAGAAGAAAGGTTTTGCCAACGTGTCTGTCGAGGACATCACGCGAGCCTGCGGCGTGGCGAAAGGCACTTTCTACGTCTATTTCAAGCGCAAGGAGGAAATCATCTTCGAATGCTGCAAGGAGTGGTTCAGCGACGTGGACCGCAAGGCGCGCGAGCACAACGGCACAATCGTCGAGAAGCTGGCGTTCTACTTCAAGGGATTCATGGAGGGCGTGACGTGCGGCGGCGTGGAGCTGTGCCGTCAGTGGGTGCGCGAGGTGATCAACCCGGCCGATTCGCCGGGCGACATGTGCGGCGGGAAGTACGCGTACGATCACAGGCACCTGACGGATTTCCTCAACGACGCGGTGAAGGACGGCTTGCTGAAGAAGAACACCCCCGTCGATACGCTCGTGCATCTTTTCATGAGCGAGCTCTATGGCATGATGACGTGCTGGTGCATGAGCGACACGAAGTTCGATCCGGAGGAGTGGGTCGGGCGCTTCGCCAAGCTCCAGTTGCCAAACCTCCTCGCGCCGTATGTTACCGATACTGCCTCACGCAAAGTTCGCGAAGTGCGCTAAGGAGAAGATATGGATATTGAAAAGATAGGCAAAGACGTCCTTGATTCCGCATTTGCAATTCATTCTCGTTTTGGGAGCGGGCTACTTGAAAAGGCATATTGCATTTTCCTTGCCGCGGAACTACGCCGGTTGGGCCATTGTGTGGAAGAAGAGAAGGACGGTACGGTCGTATTCAACGGGATTTCTTATGAGAATATGTTTCGCGTAGATTTGCTCGTTGATGATGCAATAGTAGTTGAACTTAAGTCTGTCTGTCGTAATGAACTAGTTTTCGCAAAACAATGCCTAACCTATTTGCGTCTCTTGGATAAGAGGCTTGGATATGTCATCAACTTTGGCATGCCATCGTTGAAGGACGGAATCCAACGTGTTGTGAACAATCTCTGAAATAACTACTTTGCGTACTTTGCGAACTTTGCGTGAGATAACATCTAAAACAAACCAAAAGGAAAACGAAAATGAACAGGAAAGAATTCATCAAGAACATGGGCTTGGCCGCGGGCGTTGCGGCGCTCGGACTGGGTTGCTCGAAAGAGGCGGCGGCAAACGGAACGGCCACTTCTGAGAAGGCAGCCGTATCCGCTGGAAAGGTTGCCGTTGTTTACTTTTCGTGGAGCCCTGACGGCAACACGCGTTTCGCGGCGGAGACGATCGCGAAGAAGGCGGGCGCGGCGCTCTTCGAGATCAAGGCCGAGACGCCCTACAACAGCGACTTCAACAAGTGCTGCGACGAGGCGAAGCCGGAGTGCTACGGCAAGAAGCTGCGCCCGATCAAGCCGATTGAGGGACTCGACCTCGCGAAATACGACCTCGTGTTCGTCGGCACGCCAGACTGGTGGGGTACGATGGCGCCGCCCGTGCGCACGTGGGTGACGCGGAACAAGGACGCGCTCAAGGGTAAGACCGTCTGCATCTTCCAGACGCACGGCGGCGGCGGAATGCAGCGCGTCGGCGCGGCGTTCGCGGAGGTGATCGGCGACACGGCGACGGTTCTCTCGCCCAAGGCGTTCAGCGGCTCGTCGATCAAGTCCAGCGTCAAGGCGCTCGAGGATTTCGCCGACGAGAGGATTGCAGGCAAGTAAAGTCTCACGCCAAGTTCGCAAAGTACGCGAAGTAATAATTATAGGATGACATTGCGAACTTTGCGG
>JAFUDL010000069.1 GCA_017459225.1 Kiritimatiellia bacterium | reverse complement strand
TGCAGTGAAATCAGCTCGTGGCGGCGGGACTCTGCATGGCACGGGGCCTTGGAGCCCGCTGACGCACGAGAGCATGCTCGCGGGCTCGACGTGACTTCGACCGCCACGGCAAAGGGCCCGCATGAAGGCGCGCACGGCGAGGTCATGTCGGTGGGGTACCCACAAACTTCGGGTCGGGCGATCAAGTCGGCGCAGGCCTCGACATCAACCGCATTTCGCGCAAGCGGTTCAACGGTTTAGAATCGCACCCCGCAGCGGGCCACCCATTGACATGTGTGACACGATAGTGTAGAATTATCTCACAAGTCCACAAGTCAACCAAAGAGAGGATCAGTCCATGGCTACGGGAAAAGCATTCTCAAGTGTGAAGCGTCTGGCGTTCTCGGTTCTCGCCGTATGCATCGCATCGTGCGGTTTTGCCGACAAGCCGTTTTTCTTTCGCCACATCGGCTATGGCAATAGAGGCGCATTGGCTGACAACAACTTCGTCAACGTAAATCTCTACCAGTACCGCGGCGGCAGGGAGGTGGGCGACGACCTCACGCACTACATCGGCACGGGCAAGTATCTCGTGGGGCACGGACAAAACCGCATCGACACCTGGTTCTACGTGCCGCCGACCGATGCCGGCACATGGAACATCCAGCAGGGCTACGACGACTACATGGCACTCTCCATCGACGGCGCGTGGGTGCTCATAAACAACACCTACACGCGTTCTGCGGAAGCGACGATCGAGATGACGGAAGGCTGGCACGCCTGCCAGATCGTCTATGGCGACACCTACGGCGGATACGGTCCGAACAACTTCTCGCCATGGTCCAACGAATACCCCATCGGCATCTCGATCAACGGCGGCGCGCTCCGCCGCTTCCATCAGAGCGAGTTTCAGTTCGGCGATCCCACGGCAGTCGGCACGGGCGACTTCAATCCCGTGCTTCCTGCAGGAACCTACTGTTTCTCCACCATGGCGCCAGTGATTGGACGGCGTGTCGTGATAAATCCCGAGACGACAACCTACTGGCTCTTCGAGGCGCCCGACCTCACGAAGGGCGGCACCTTTGCGCTCGCGCCGGCGTTGTCCGGCCGCACCTCCGGACGCTTCCGCCTCATCGAATGGGAGACGGGCTCTCCAATCCTCCCCGCCGACCTCAACGCTCTCTTCGACGCATCAAGCGCGCAGGGTGCAAACGTGAAGGTGACTGTGGAGGGCCTTGGCACCACGGGCGGCGAGCTTTGGGTAGACCTCGACTGGAAAACGCCTTCCATTGCCTTTCGCCATCTAAAGTTTCCTGCCACCGTCTCTGCGCTCACGCTTGACGGCGGTTTCCAGAACATGTCGCCAGAAGCGTACGTAACGGCTACATACGGCTACCACGACGTGACGTGCCTGCACAATTCATACGTCAACGCGGACGTCCTCTGGGCCGAATCTCTGCTCTACCATTCGCAGAACCGCATGGATGGCTGGTTCTACGTGCCGGCCGACCGCGCCGGCACATGGGAGTTCATCCAGGGCTTCGACGACTTCATGGCCATTGCCGTGGACAACGAGTGGATCATAGTGAACGAAACGTACCAGCATGGTCTCAATGCCAGCATCGATCTCACGCCTGGCTGGCATCCCTACACGATCGTCTTCGGCGACACGGTCGGCGACTTCGGTCCTGCCGGCACCTCGCCGTGGGCCTACGAATACCCGATCGGCGTGCGCATCAATGGTGGCGAGATGGTGAAGTTCCTCGCCGCGAACGTGACGTTTGGCAGCCCCCTCGACGGCCTCGTGGGCGATTGCGTGTTTGACATGCCGGGCACGCTCCAGTTCTACGCGCTTGACGTTCCGTCGACGGGCCGTCTCGTGTTCGATCCAGCGGTCTCAGAGCTGCACTCCGTTTCGGCTCCGAACTTTGCTCCAGGCGCGAAGTTCGCATTTCCGTCCTCATACGCCGGTCTCTCGCGCGGACGCTTCCTGCTGGCAAGCTGGGACCAGGGCACGCCGACCGTCTCCATCGACAACTTCGATGCGTCGTGCGTCAACGCGCCGAACGCAGTGCTGACAGTGGAGAATATTGCCGCCGGCGGACGTCTCTGGATCAATCTCGATCCGTCGAGCTCTGTGGTGACGGCGCGCTGGACGGGCGCCAAGGACGACAACTGCGACGACCCGGCGAACTGGCTCTGCATGAACGCCGAGGGCGACGTGATCGCGGGCGTGGTGCCCGACGCCGGCACAACGGTATATGTCTCTGGTCCGGTGGCGCTTCAGATTCCCGTTGGCGCCGCCTTCACGTGCGCCGAGTTCGTGGTGGAGGGCGCTCTCGCGCTCTCGGCTGACTGCGACTGGCGAGGGCTCGACCCCGCGAAGATCAGCGCCATCTCTTTCTCCGACGGCGTCTACCGCGAAATCGCCTCGCTCACCGTGCCCAAGGGCGTCTACTTCGGCACGGGCATCATGCCAAATCAGGATACGCACGTGGTGATGGATCTCTATGTCGTGGGCAATCCCGACTACTGGTTCGGTGCGTGGAACGTGGCCTACAACAACGGCGCGTACTGCGTGTGCAACGACGGCGCGGGCGGCATCTACTCGGGCTACGGCAACCAGGGCGGCACGCAGGGCGCGCCCGTTGGCGAGGGCCGCCACACGATCGAGCTCGATCGTAATATCGTCAAGGTGGACGGCGAGGTGCATCGCACGTTTGACCCTGTCAATTTTCAGGTGAACTACATATTGACTCTCTTCGCGCAGAACCGTGTGGGCAGCGCATACGCAAACTCCACTGCCGCGCCCACGTTCTACAGTTGCCAGATATACGACAACGACGTGCTCGTGCGCGACTTGCGTCCTGCCTGCCGCCTCACCGACGGCTCGCTGGGCCTCATCGACCGTGTCACGATGAAGTTCTACGTGCCGTTCGGCGGTTCGCCCACGACGGTTGACGGAATCTCGCTCGCGCGCACGTTCGATCTTCAGGGCCACAAGCTCGTTCTCGCGGGCGCCGATGTGGCTGAGTCGATCAACCTCACAGTGACAGGCAGCGCCACGGATAGCGGTTCCGGCGGCGAGCTGCACTTCGACGTGCCGGCAGGCAAGCTCACGCGCAACACGCGCATCTTCATCGCGGGCGACGTCGAGCTTGTGAAGGAGGGCGCTGGCGCGTTCATGCCGCTCGTGCGCAACGCCACCTATGCAGGCGGTACGCTTGTGGCGGCGGGCACCATCCAGATGGCGGCTGGCACTACCGACACCGACAACAGCTACAGCCCCTACAACTTCAAGGACACCTTCGGCGCGCGCGACGCCACGATCACCGTGATGCCCGGCGCGGTCTTCGACGTGCAGGGCAACTACGACCTCAATCTCTACAAGTTGATTCTCGAGGGCGGCACGCTCGCAAGCTGGGGCGGAAGAAAGATGACGCAGACGACCTGGGGCGGCTTCGGCAGCATCACCCTCTCTGACGATGCAGTGCTTGACGCCGCCGGCGATACGCTGCACACCGCTGGCACGCTTGACCTGGGCGGCAAGACGCTCGACTACCGCGCTGGCGATGGCCTCTACCTTAAGTTCCGCGACTGCTCAATCGCGAACGGCACCGTTCGCTTTGCGCCAGGGGGCTCCACGGCCATGTTCCAGACGGCGGGCGCGGTCGACGCCTCCACGGCATCGCTCGACTTCAACTGCCGCATGGAGATCAAGAACGACATGACAGTGAAGGACGTCGTCTTCCGCCATGAGGGCAACTGGGGCTGGAGTTCGGCGGACGTGAAAATGAAGGTGCTTGGCCGCTTCAATCCGTGCGGCGGCTACTTCCCTGGCATCGAGCTGCAGAACGGCGCCACGCTCGACCTCTCGGAGCAGGAGCTTGGGTGGTCGATCAAGAGCCGTGACGAACAGCGCAGCGACGGAGCGGCGGTTGAGTATTGGGTGACGTTTGCGTCCGGCGCGAAGATCGGCGTGGACCTTGGCTCGCGTTCTCTCAGGAACGGAGACTGCGTCGTCGCGTGGGATGCGGAGCACGCACCGCCTGCCGGCGTGCGCTTCCGCTCGGCTTCTGGCAGCAGGGCAATGTTCGTCGTGCAGCCCAATGGACTGTACTACTACACGGGTTTCGCCATCTACTTGCGGTAGCGCGGATGTGATTCTTGATTTGATGACTGAACGCAGTCTGCACGCCCAATGAGGAGAAGTTTTCATAGAATGCGAAAGACGCTTTATCTTGTTGCCCTTTCGATGGTCGTCGCGATGCCTGCATCGTGTCTTGCCGGACGCAAGGTTTTCAGAAGGGCGCTGCCGATGGTCGCCAGCATGGATCCGATCAAGGCGGGCGACACCGCAGCCTCGCAGGTGATCTCGCAGGAGTACGAGCCGATACTTGACATCGACTACTACGCGCGGCCGTACAAGCTCAAGCCGTGCGTATGCGACTTCCCGCAGGTGAGCGCGGACGGCCTTGTGTACACATTCCGCGTGATCGACGGCGTGAAGTTCCGCAACGGCTCACAGGTGAAGGCGAGCGACATCAAGCGCTGCCTCGACAGGCTCGCCGACAAGCGCAACGCGAGCTCCGGCATGTGGCTCATGCACAACGTGAAGAGCGTTGACGTGACGGGTCCGCTCACGTTCACCGTCACCCTCAAGCAGCCGCAGCACGTGTTCAAGTGGCTCATGGCAATGCCATACACCGGCGTCGTAGCCGAGGATGGCACCGGCACGGGCGCATACTACCTCAAGGAATGGCGCAAGAGCCACGAGATGGTGTTCGAGCGCAATCCGATCTACCGCGGCAAGGTGGACATCGACGAAGTGAGGTACATGGTGGTGGACGATCTCTCCACGCAGTGGCTCATGTTCCTTTCGGGCGAGATCGACTTCCTCAGCAGCATCTCGCGCGACAACTGGGATGCGGTCATCGCGCCGGACGGAACGCTCGTTCCGGAGCTCGCCGCGAGGGGCATGACGCTCAAGGCGTCGCCGTCGCTCTCGATATACTTCATCGGCTTCAACATGAAGGATCCGGTGGTGGGTCCGAACCGCAAGCTGCGCCAGGCGCTCAACTGCGCGTTCAACTTCCCCGCGTGGAAGAAGTTCATGAACAACCGCGTGCTGCCCTGCGACGGTCCTCTGCCTATTGGTATGGGCGGCAGGCTCGAGACGCCGTTTGCATATGCGTACGACGAGGAGAAGGCAAAAAGGCTTCTTGTGGAAGCTGGCTATCCCGGCGGAATCGACCCGAAGACGGGCAGGCGCCTCAGTCTCGAGCTCGCGATAGGCAGGGCCACGCAGGACATGCGCGAGATGGCCGAGCTCCTCGCGGCGTTCTATGACCGCGTGGGCGTGGAGCTCACGGCGAAGTACATGACGTGGGAGGCGTTCCTCTCGGCGATGAACGAGGGGCGAGTGCAGCTCTTCAACACGGGATGGGTGGGCGACTATCCCGACCCCGAGAACTTCCTGATGCTCCTCCACACGAAGAACGCGGCGCCGGGCGTGAACCATGGGTGCTATTCCAACCCAGAGTTCGACCGCGCGTTCGAGGCGCTGGACTGGAAGAAGGCGCAGGAGATAGTGCGCGAGGACTGTCCGTGGATATTCCTCTACACCCCTCGCATCTATTCGCTTCATTGGAACAAGCTGGAGAACTACGTCTCCACCGACTTCAACCACGGAACGGTGAAGTATTTCAGACTAAAGGAGAAAGAGAAATGAGAATGATCCTTGCATGCGTCGCGGCGGCGGTGCAGCTTGCGGCGATGGCGGCGGAAACGACTCTGTGGAAGTCGGGCGAAGGCGGAGTTGCGGTTTACCGCATACCCGCCCTGTGCACCGCGCCGAACGGAGACCTGGTGGCGGTGTGCGACGCGCGCCGGGACAACATTGGCGACCTCAACGCGTTCCAGCCGATCAACATCGTATGCCGCAGGTCGTCCGACGGCGGCAAGACGTGGACGCAGAGCGAACCGACGTGGACCTGGCCGTGGACGAACGCCGACAAGTGGAGCGGCAGCGATCCCTCGTTCATCGTCGATGCCGAGGCGAAGAAGATATTCCTCTTCTACAACGTCTGGCACTGGAAGAACCCCGACGGCTCCGACCGTTGGGGAAACGTCTACCGCTTCCACGTTCAGGAGTCGTCCGACAACGGCAAGACGTGGTCTAAGCCGCGCGACATCACGAAGGACATCTCCTTCCCCGAGTGGCCGTTTGGCAAGGGGCACAACGCCGGCGGGTTCATTTTCATCACCTCTGGCTCTGGCATCCAGACTAAGGACGGCACGCTTCTCCACACGCTCGTGCGCGTGGGCCACGGGAACGCGCTCTTCGGCTCCACCGACCATGGCAAGACGTGGCGCGCAATCGGCAAGCCCGTGAAGAACGGCGACGAGTGCAAGGTGGTGGAGCTTACGGACGGCGCGTGGATGATCAACTCGCGCTGGCGCGGCGGCGGACGGCAGATACACGTCTCGCGCGACCGCGGCGCCACGTGGCAGTCGTGGTACGACCGCAATCTCGCCGACCCTCAATGCAACGCGCAGATCATGCGCCTCGGCAAGTCGCTCCTCTTCACAAATTGCAACAGCCCCAAGCGCCGCGCGCGCCTCTTCCTCAGGGAGTCGTTCGACGACGGCCGCACGTGGAACGAGGGAATATGCGTGCAGTCGGAAGGCGCGGCGTACTCCGACATGACGCTGCTTCCGAACGGCGACATAGG
>JAFUDL010000068.1 GCA_017459225.1 Kiritimatiellia bacterium | reverse complement strand
TTGAGATCCATGGTAGCCGTCTCGTCATATACATACGCAACGCCGCCTGTCATGCCGGCCGCGAAGTTGACGCCCACCGGGCCTAGGACGACGGCCAGACCGCCCGTCATGTACTCGCAGCCATGGTCGCCTAAGCCTTCCACCACGAGCGTCGCGCCAGAGTTGCGTATTCCGAACCGCTCGCCAGCAAGCCCGTTGATGAAGATCGCCCCCGACGTGGCTCCATAGGCTATCACGTTTCCAGCAATGACATTCTCTTCGGGCCGGAAGTCCGGATTTTCCGGCGGTCTGATCGTTATCACACCGCCGGAGAGCGACTTGCCAACGAAGTCGTTGGCCTCGCCGCGCAAGTTGAAGGTTATCTCCTTCGCGAGGAACGCGCCGAACGACTGCCCCGCGACGCCGGTGAAGTTAATGGTTAGGTGGTTAGGTGGTGGGGTGGTGGGGTGGTTGACGACCAGCCAGCCCGAGAGAGCCGCACCTACGGAGCGGTCGCTGTTGGAGATCGAGCGCTCAAGTGTGATTTCGCCGCCATCGACGGCGGGTATCAGCTCGCGGGTGTCGTAGTTGCTCATTAACGCAGAGTCGCAGAGTCGCAGAAAATCGTCATCCCCTTCCCCCTCTGCGCACTTTGCGTCTTTGCGCCTCTTCGTTGAAAAATCAGCCAGCACATCCCCAAAGTCGAACTTCGAGCCCTCCTTAGCCTTAAGCAGGTCGGTGCGGCCGCGCGCCTCGGCCAGTGAACTGAGGCCGAGGGAGGCGAGCGTCTCGCGCACTTCTTCCGCAAGGAACCTGAAGTAGGTCTGTAGATGCTCTGGCCTGCCGGCGAATTTCCCGCGCAGCTCCTCTTTCTGCGTGGCGATGCCGACGGGACAGCAGTTGAGGTTGCAATTGCGGCACTGCACACAGCCGAGCGAGACGAGCATGGACGTGCCGAACGCAAACTCGTCCGCGCCGAGCATTGCGGCGATTACGATATCGCGTCCCGTGCGGAGCTGGCCATCGACCTGCAGCTTCACCCGGTGGCGCAGGTTGTTCTTGACGAGCGTCTGATGGGCCTCCGCGAGGCCGGGTTCCCACGGAAGGCCTGCGTGCTTCACTGAGGTGAGCGGCGCGGCGCCGGTGCCGCCGTCGAAGCCCGAGATGACGACGACGTCGGCATGCGCCTTCGCGACGCCGGCGGCGATCGTGCCCACGCCCGCCTCGGAGACTAGCTTCACCGAAACGCGCGCCTCGGGATTGGCGCATTTGAGGTCGTAGATGAGCTGCGAAAGATCTTCGATAGAATAGATGTCGTGGTGCGGCGGTGGCGAGATGAGCGTGGTGCCTGGCTTCGCGTGGCGGAGTCGCGCAACGAGTCCGTTGACCTTGTGGGCGGGAAGCTGCCCGCCTTCGCCAGGCTTCGCGCCCTGTGCAAGCTTGATCTGAAGGTCCTTCGCAGAGCGGATGTACTCGATCGTGACGCCGAAGCGTCCGGACGCTATCTGCTTGATTTTGCTGTTCTTCTCGGTACCGAAGCGCGCGGAATCCTCGCCGCCTTCGCCACAGTTGGACATCGTGCCTAGTCCATTCAGCGCAAGCGCAATCGTCTCATGCGCCTCAGGCGAGAGCGACCCCAGCGACATCGCCCCTCCCACGAAATGCTTCACAATGGAATCGACCGGCTCTACTAGTGTTGCCAGTGTGGAATTGTTGCCAGTTCCAATGTTGCCAGTTCCCAATTGATCATTGGAATTGGCCAATGGCAACATTTTCACATTGGCAACATTTACGAACTCCAGTTGTGACCTCAGCGTTACGTTGCTGTGCTTGTCGATGTCGTCGGTGTAGCGTTTGAAGCGGGCGTAGTCGTTGTGGCGCACCGACTCGCGGAAGTCGATCAGACGCTGAGGAGTCCACATGTGCTCCTCGCCGCCCTTGCGTGTGCGGTATTCCCCTCCGGGGGGACAACTACCGGGGGAACCCAGGTTCCCCCGGCCCCCTTCGATAAGTTTTTCAATATCCGCCAGCTCCAACCCGCCGACTGGCGAGGTGACACCGCCGAAGTATTCCGCCATGATCTTCGGGCCGAGCCCCACCGCCTCGAAGATGCGCGCCGAGCGATACGAGCGTAGCGTAGATATGCCCATCTTCGACATGATCTTCATGATCCCCTTGCACACGGCGGAAATGTAGTTTGCCGTCGCTTGGTAGGGCGCGCTCGCCGAGCGCGCCGCAATATCCGCCACAGTGGCGAGGGCGAGATAAGGATTGACGGCGGTCGCGCCGAAGCCAAGCAGCACCGCGAAATGATGCACCTCGCGCACCTCCCCAGACTCCACCACGATGCCCGTGGACGGGCGCACTCCCGCCTCCGTGAGCGCCTTGTTCACGGCCGCAACGGCTAGGAGGGAGGGAATGCGCTTTTGACGTGAGACGTTAGACGCGAGACTAGTTGCCGCGTCTATCGTCTCGTGTCTCACGCCCCTCTCCCGGTCCGAAAGGATGATGATCTTTGCGCCTTCGTTCACCGCCCGCAGCGCATCGACCGCGAGCCTGTCGAGCGCTTCCCTAAGCCAGCGCCGCCGGAGGGGCGCATCTGCCGCATCCGCCAGCGCCAGCGTCTTTGCCGGGAACTCGGGGATGTTCCTGATGCGCCTCATTTCGTCGTCCGTCAACACCGGACGCGTCATCTTCACGAGCCTTGCATGCTCCGGCGTCTCCGAGAGGATGTTCGCCTTGTTGCCGATGTACGTCATGATCGACATCACAAGCTCTTCTCGAATGGGATCAATCGGCGGATTCGTCACCTGCGCGAACAGCTGGTGGAAATAGTCAAAGAGCGTCCTCTGTCTCTTCGAGAGAGACGCGAGCGACGCGTCGTTGCCCATCGCGCCCACGGGTTCGTGTCCAGTCTCTGCCATCGGCCTGAGTATGAGCTCTATATCCTCCAGAGTCCAGCCGAAACGCGACTGCAGCCTGGCCACATCGTCCTCGGCGGCTTTGGACGGCACGATCTCGCTGAAGAGCCCCGTCACGGGAATGTGGTTTTCCTTCAGCCAACGGCGGTACGGACGCCGCCGCGCGTAGAACGTCTTCAGCTCGGCATCCTCCATCAGACGGTGAGAAACGAGGTCAAGCCAGAGCATCGACCCAGGTTTGAGGCGGCCATGGCGCGCTACGGATTCAGGAGGAATGTCGAGAACGCCCGCCTCTGACGCAAGGACGAACAAACCTTCCCTCGTGAGCGTCCAGCGGGCGGGACGCAGTCCGTTGCGGTCAAGCGTAGCGCCAAGGCTTACGCCATCCGTGAATGCCACTGCTGCAGGCCCGTCCCACGGTTCCATCAATGCGGAGTGGTATTCGTAGAACGCGCGCACATCGTGGCCCATGTGGTACTTCGCGCCCCATGCCTGCGGAATGAGCATCATCATCGCGTGCGGGGCATCGCGCCCAGCCATCACCAGCAGCTCGAACATGTTGTCGAGCGAGGCGGAGTCCGACTGTCCGCCGTGTACGATCGGCAGGATCTTCTTGATGTCGACTTGGTAGGGCGCGATCACCGAGCGCGCCACGTCCGGCCATCTCAGCGACGCCTCTCTGGCGGCAAGCGCATTCAGGTTGCCCTTTAGCGCGTTGATCTCGCCGTTGTGCGCAATGGCTCGGAACGGATGCGCAAGCTCCCACGAGGGGAACGTGTTCGTGGAGTAGCGCTGATGTACAATCGCGAACGGCGAAACGAAATCGGGATCGGAGAGATCGGGATAGAACGCCTCGATCTGAGTAGCGAGGAGAAGTCCCTTGTAAACTATCGTGCGCGACGAGCAGGAGCAGACATAGACGTTGGCAGTGTTCTTTTCGATCTGGCGGCGAATGACATAGAGGCGGTGCTCGAAGGACTGACTGGACGTGAGACGTGAGACGTGAGACGTGTGTGCGAAGCTCG
>JAFUDL010000067.1 GCA_017459225.1 Kiritimatiellia bacterium | reverse complement strand
TCTTTCATTTCACTCTCCTATTGTTGCTTTGACGCCGCATATTTTAGCATAATCATTTGTACCTTGTCAATGGTAAGCATTTACTTTTTTTTAAGTTTTTTGTTTCAATGTCCTAAATCCCAGGCTACGTGTATACTTTAACATCTGGTAATTGTACGTAATCAAGCTGAATTGACGATAATTCTTAAAATGCACTGTAACATCCTCTACTCATCCTGAATTGTCCTTGATCGTAAAATCAAGGGGAGCATCGTTCAGTCGGGTGCGAACTTCACGCCAGTTCGGCATGAACTGGTCAAGAAGCGCCACAAATTCCTTTCCGTGTCCGCGAACAGCCAAGTGGCAGAGTTCGTGCAGAATCACATAGCTAAGCCCTTCTCGAGGCTTTCGGACAAGCTGAAGGTTGAACGTGAGCTTCCTTTTGACTTCATTGCACAGTCCCCAGCTGCGGTTCATCTCCCGTATGTCGAATCTGTCTGACACGAACCCCGTCTTCTTTTCCCATCTGGGCAGTTCGTCGCAGATTGCCTCGTGAAGCTGACGGCGATACCACTCCGTCATGTAATAGCCACGGCTTTTGACTGTCGAATTGACCGGAGCCAGCAGAAGCATGTCGCTTCCCGATATCCTTACGCCACCCCACCCCTTCTGCGTTTCAACGCGCAGAAAGTACTGTTCGCCCCAGAGATAGTGCGTCTCGCCGTCCACGTACTGGCGCGGAGGCCGCCGCCTCTGCTTTTGCATTCCCTCGCGTTGACGGAGGACCCATCCGAAGTTCTCCCGGACGAAAAGAAGCACGTTTCCATCCGTCACGTCCATCGGTCCCGTGACGAGCACTCGACCGTCCGGCGGCTGCACGTAAAGATGCAGATGCTTGATGGCCTTGCGCACAACCGCTATCGGCACATCACCAACTTTCAACTCCCCCGTCATCAGTCCTCCTGCGCTTCGAGAATCTTGTACACGGCCTCGACCTTTTCCTCGTCCTTCAGAACATCGTACAGCGCCTGCTTGATCTTGTTCATCCTCGCGGTGCTGTAGCGGAATCCGGAGAGCCTGCTGCCAAGAAAAGCCTTGTGGAGCGCAAGCGTCAGCGCCTCGTCCTGCCCGAAGTTGTCGTAGAGCGCCTGCATGACCGCATTCGATCCGATCGAGGCCGGATAGGCCCCCGTCGTCTCGGGATGCGCAAGCTGCTCGGCGAGCTTCTTGTATTCCTCAAGCAGCTGCCTGTACTCCAGAACGCCGGCCTTGCGGTCTTCGATGAGCTTCCTGAGAACCTGCGACATGCGTTCGTAGAACGCCGGATTCACCAGCCGCTTCTGGACGAGCTCCTTCGTCGCGTTGTTCTCGATCGTCTCCGCCACGGCATCCTTCTCCCTCTTCGTCATGGGCTTCTTCTCGTCGTCCGCAGCCTTCTCGTCGATGAAGTCGATGAGCGTGAAGTCCTTGAGGACTTCGAGCCTCTCGCTCTCTCCCGCCGCGATATACGTGTCGATCAGATAGCGCATGTCAGGCTCGTAAGGCTTGAGGTCGAGGAAGTCGCCGCTGGCCTGCCCGATGTCCTTGCGGAGTTCAAGATAGAACCTGACGCGTTCCTCGTAGAAAGTCTGCTTTCCGCCGTCTACGCCCGCCTCCGCCATACGCGGCTTGAACGCAGCATAAGCGCGGGCCAGAACCGTGACGAGTCGGTACATCTTCTCGCGGCGCTGGGCGTAGGCATCCTCCTCTTCAGGGGAGTCCCCGCCCTGGCAACCGAAGATACTGCGGTACGCGGGACCGTCCTGCGGCGGCTCCACGCACTCGCAGAGCGCGTCAAGCGTCGCCAGTGTCTGCGTAAAGTAGTCGTTCGACTCCTTGACGACGTTCTTGACGAACCCTTCCACGTCATCCGCGTCGAAACCCCCGAACCCGCTTCCGGTGTACATCCCGAGCGCCGCCTCGAGATTCCCGAAAAGCTTCTGGTAGTCGACGATGTACCCGAAGTCCTTGGAGTCGTCGTCAAGGCGGTTCACGCGGCAGATTGCCTGGAAGAGTCCGTGGTCCTGCATGTGCTTGTCGATGTAGAGGTACGTGCAGGGCGGCGCGTCGAAGCCGGTGAGCAGCTTGTCCACGACGATGAGGAGCTGCATGTTCGCGGGCTCCTCCACGAACATGCGCTTCGCCTCCTGCTCGTACTTCTCCACCTTCGAGGCGATCGACCGAACGTCCTCGCCTTCCTCGACGCCGATCATCTTGCAGTAGGTCTCGTACTTGATCTGCGCGTCGGTCTTCTGGTAGGGGCTCACGATGTCGGTGTTGATGTCGCCGGGCGTCGGCACGTACGACGAGATCACCGCGCACTTGCCGAACCCGTGGTCGCGGAAGATGTTGTAGAACTTGCACGCGGTGAGGATGTCCTCCGCGACGAGAATCGCATTCCCGTGCCCGTCCATGAGACGGGGTTTCGTCGCGAAGTCGAGGATGATGTCCTCCACGATCTTGGCGAGACGTGACTTGGACGAGACGACGTTCTGCATCGTCGCCCAGCGTTCCTTGAGCGTCGCCTTGGCCTTCGCCGTAAGTCCCTGCGTCTTCGCCTCGAACCACTTGTCGATCTGCTCCTGCGCCGTCACGTCCTGCGGCACGTCGCGCGCCTCGTAGCGGAGGTCGAGGATCACCCCGTCACGCACGGCCTCCTGGAACTTGTAGGTGTGGATGTAGTCGCCGAACACCTCCAGCGACGTCTGCTTGTCCTTCTTGAGCAGAGGCGTCCCCGTGAAGCCGATGAACACCGCATTCGGCAGAATCGCCTTCATCGCCTGATGGAGAAGGCCCGACTGCGTGCGGTGGCATTCGTCGACGAACACCGTGAATTCGCCCTTGGCCTCGAAGCCCTCCGGAAGCGACGCCTTGAGCTCCTCGATGTACTTCTCGTAGTCCTTCTCGCTCGATTCCTCTTCGCTCATGCCCTGATGCCCGAACTTGTGGATGAGCGAGCAGAGGATGCTGCCGCCCGCCGGGTCGTTCAGCCCGTTGATCAGGCTCTTGCAGCTCTTCGCCCGGACGATCTCCTTCTCGCCGACGCCGATGAAGAGCTTCTCGATCTGCTCGTCGAGCTCCTCGCGGTCGGTGACGATGAGGACGCGTCCGTTGGGATTCGCCTCAAGGACGTGCTTCGCGAGCCACACCATCGTGAGCGACTTGCCGGAACCCTGCGAGTGCCAGATGATGCCGCCCTTGTTCTTCCCGATGCGGCGCAGCGCCCGCTTGATGCCGAAGTACTGGCTTGAACGGCAGAGCTTCTTGATTCCCTTGTCGAAGATCACGAAGTTGCGGATCAGGTCAAGGAACCGCGTCTTGTCGAACATCTCGAAAATCTGCGCGAGAAGCTTCTCGCCCCCGAACTGCACGGACTCCTGCTCAAGCCGAACGTCGTTTGGATCGCGCTCGTCCTGGAATTTCCCGTACCCGTCGTGGTGCCATTCAAGGTAGTACTTCGCTGGCGTCAGAATCGTGCCGTAGCGGAGCCCTTCGCTCGGGTTGCCCGCCGTCACCAGCTGCATCGTCGTGAAAAACGGGCGAATGAACTGATGCTCCTGGTTGGCGATGTTCTGGCAGATTCCCCGCATCACCGACACGCTGCCGCGTTTGAGCTCGATGACGCCGAGCGCAATGCCGTTCACATAGACGACGATGTCCGGACGCTTGTCGTAGAATCCGTTGACCGTCACCTCCTCCGCGAACTGGAAGTCGTTCTTCTCCGGCTCGTCGAAGTTGATGAGATACACCGTCGTGATGCCGCCATGTCCGTCCGGCACCTTCACGCCGTACTTCAGAAGTTCGTACACCGCCTTGTTCGCGGCATACAGCCCCTGCGAAAGATCGTTGGCTGCGGCCTGGAACTTCGAGATCGCGGCATCAGCCACCTTGCGCGGACATCCGCAACCGTCAAGATACGCCCAGAGCAAATCTGTGCAGATGTTGTAGTTCTCGGTATCGGTCTTGTTGCCGAGATACTCGTAGCCGAGCGTCTGGTCGAACAGTTCGATCACGCCTGCCTGGGCCGCGCGCTCCGGCGCGCCGATGTCGATTCTGTCGTTTGTCATTGTCTTTTCTCCTGTTTTAAAGTGTTTGCCTTTGAAATTTACTTTGCTTTATTTTGTAGTTCATTTTGGAACGACCCTTGCAACATACGCCTGCCTCGGATGATGAACCATCATTGGGTAGAGATAATCAAGCTCATTGCCAATAAGTGGCGCGACAAGGCGGTCAATCGTAACCGGACTCCTCTTTAGAATCTTGGACAACTCTATCCTTCCCATCGCTCTTACAGCACATAGCTCAACAATCACTGACTGCATAACCTTGCCTGGAACACGACGTTTGAGGGCAGTAATCTTTTTTTGGAGCACATCCGGGAGGTCACCTTGTCGAGGTGCCATCATTACATCTTGAGCTGTACTCATTACGGCCCGAGGTGTCATCATTACGCCATGCGCTGTACTCATTACGGCCCGAGGTGTGGTAGTTGCGTCCGAAGGTTGGGATGTAAGAGTCCGCACTGGTGCACTATCTCCTTGAGCTGGTGCATTTCTCTCACTATCTGATGCATTTTCTTCTTCTCCAGTTGAAAGCGACTTTTCAATGCTTTCTTCCAGATTCCCCGCCGGAACATAATAAGTTCCGCGAGTACGCCCCTTCTGGATCATCAAACCCTGGTCCTTTATGCAAGCAAGCTCTTTTGCAACGAGCTTCGGCTTGCACCCCGTAAGCTGGCGATAGGCGACAGCATCAATGGCTCCAACTTCGCGCAGAAAGACAAGCGCCGTCCGCTGGTTGTCGTTCAGCTCATACGCGGCAAACCGCTTGAGCCAGTCGAGCGTTTCCTCCGAAAAGAAGTGGCAGAGCAGAAGACGGATCGTGAATGTCGCCGCCGCACGGTCGGACTCCATCGTCGGACGCGACAGCCCCGCCTCGACCATTTTGCGCCACATGCGGTCGATACCGCTTCCCTTCGTCTCGGCAAGCTTCGTATCGTGGCAAACGCGGGCGATCGTGTCGTTTCGCGTGACGCTGCCCTTCATGCCAAGCATATCATCCGGCTTAAGCGAACAACCTGAATTGCAGATTTCAATGCGGTTGTTGTAGCGGATGATCTGTGTGAACTGTCCGTGCCGATAGTCGCGGTGCATGAGCATGTTGACGATTGCCTCTCGCATCACCTCGACGGGGAATGTCTCCGTCTCGGGCTGTATCGAATCGCGATGGAAGCGATGACGCGTCGTCAACTCGCCATAGATGATACTCATCAGCTTGTCCACCATCAAAAAAATCGGCGCGAATGTATCGACAGCGTCAAACTGGTCGGCCACAGCATGCCAGTCGTTTCCGAGAATGCGGATGTAGTCAACCCTCGCCCTCGCGCACGCACGCTTGATAGCAAGCTCGTTGCCGAACAGCAGGATACCGGCCATGTTGAGCTCCTGAGGATTCTCTTTGCTGGTGCAGCCAAGCGCGGACAAGAGCTCGGGTGTCTCGTAGTCGAGCTCTACAGCCTCCGGATCGACTTTCTTCCTCATCTGGCGGTAGCGCTGCACCGCCCGTTCGTCCACGTCGGCAAACGACGAGAACTTCACCGGCGTTTCGTCGTACTTGCTGTCAGGGTCTTCGTAGAACCGCCAAAGGTCGTCCTCTGTCGCCACCAAATCCGCGCTGCCGATACGTCGGTATGCGCCCTTGGGAAGTCCATCCTTCTTGAAATAGACAGGCTTGCGCCCAAAGGGCTGTTCATCGACAACGACTCTCAGAATCGTCTTTCCGCGAAGCTTCTCCACCTTGATGGTCGGATAGACCGGCGTGTTGAACACGCTCTTGCACTGTGTCGCAAGGTCAAGTTGCGCCTTGTCGGGATCGTCCACGCCTTCAACTACATACCTCGGGCCCCCTGGGGCGTCGTTCTTCCCGATGCCGATCAGAATCACACCGCCGCCGAGTCCTGGTTCGTTTGAAAAGGAATTCACCGTTTCAAGAATCGAGCGCGAGGTATCGCCTGTCAGCGACTTGGCCTCGACATTGTCCGTCTCGTCGATTTCGATCAGCTGATCGAATATCTCCTTCGCAGAAAGATCCTCAACCTTCATTTCCGTCACTCCATTTCAGTCTTTAGCCGCACCTTTCCCGTGAGCAAATCGCTCATCATGCCCTTCTTGATTCCGATCAGCTTCTCACGCTTGGCCTCAAGCCTTGCGATCTCCGCATCCATGTCGCCAAGCACCTTGGCGATGGCGCGCTGCTCGACAAGCGTAGGTGGTATTAGGAATTGGAATTTTGTAATGTCTTTTTGATACAAGTGCACGATGGTTGAGCCCGCCGTAATCTTATCGATAAAATCGTCAAACCATTTCGACAGGAATACACGTGCAAGATATTCTTGTGAAAGATCGTAATCCTTGGAACGAACTACAAACACACCACTATTTACAGTCGCTGGAAGCGGTAATCTTTCCACGAATGCAACCTTCCCAATCGTACCATCTTTTGAAACAAGGACATCAGCCTGCCTCAATTGGATATTCTTATCCTGCCCATAACGATCTTCTGCGACATAATAGCAAGAGCCCCAATTGACAGCCCCATTCTCTATATTTGTTCCATTCACCAATCTGTATGAACCATCCGCAAGGTATTCTTGTGTTGTAAGCCCCTGCCACCCAATACGTGCCTTTACAGTAGCTGACTTTGCGATGCTCTTAACCAACCACTCTCCCTCAAACCCCGGCAAGCGTTTCTTGCCGGTGAGGAGTTCCTGCATTGCGCCCTGCTTGATCGCCTTCTTCTTCTCGATGCGCTTCGAGAGGTTGTCGATCAGTTTGTCCATGTCCCCCAATGCCGCCGCAATCCGCCGCTGCTCGGGGAGTGGGGGGACTACCAGTTGCATGGCTTTGAAATTGTTATTATACAATCTCGAAACGATTCCTCCATCTTCTGACTGCCACTTCATGTTTTGAAATGCCCAATAAAGATAGAGATTCAAAACGATTGTCTCATCATTACCAAGCCAAACGATGTTTGAATCTTGGAAATAAGCATCTTCACCATCAAAAACTACTAAGCGTCCAATTGTTCCTGCGGCAGAAATAAGTATATCGCCTTTCTTCGGATAAGAATACTTACTCTTAAACTCTTCATAAAGCCCACGAGAAATATATGCATCCGCCTTGCGGCCAAAGGTTCCAATTTTGTAAAAAGGCACATCCCCTGACTCTTCAGTCTGTTCCTTGAGAATTCGCTTACACATTAAGGGTTCACCGATCTGCCCAATAGAATAGGTCGTCCAATCCTCAGGAAATGCGTCCATGGTCATGCTCCTTTCCTTTTGTCGCGCTTTGCCGGTGCGACGGCGAGGGCGCCGTCGTTACGCAACATGCCGCACTTCGTTTCGTCGTCGCTATGCATGTCAGTACCCCATTTCCTTCAGGTGGGCGGCGACGGCCTTTTCAAGTTCCGCGCCCTCGCGGTCGAGTTCGCCGAGCGTGGACTCGTAGCGCGACGCCAAAACCGCGATCCGCTCGGCGAGGCGGCTCGACACCGCCTCGTAGAGCGAGTCAATGCCGGAACGCACCGAGCCGAGCCACTTCTCGTCGACGATGAGCGTCGTCAGCTCCTCGTCCGTCAACGCCGGATACTTCGCCTTCTCCAGTTCCTCCAGTTTTTTCGCCGCCTCCTTTGCCGCCTTGGCCGCCTCCTTCTTCGCCGCCTCCAGCTCGAAGTACCTGGAGAGCGCGCACGTCTCCTCGTCCTGCGGCTTCTCCTTCTTCAGTTTCTTGTACGCGGCATTGAGCTTCTTCGCATCGACCTTCGCCTTGTCGTCCGACGCCTCGCCGTCTTCGCCCTTGCTGAGATAGTCGAAGAGACATCCGGCCTTCCCGTCGCCGACATCCTCCTGCGTCTGCTCTTCGACATATTCGTCGAAAGCGGACGCCTTCTCTTCCGCATCCGACTCGGCCTTTTTCTTTGCCGCGACCTCGGCGGCGAAATAGACGCGGTCGAGGATCGTGCGCGGAATCACCTTGCCGTCCCAGCCGGTCACCGTCACCTTTGGATTGCCGTTCTTGTCGAGCTTCGGCTCGCCCGTCGCCTTGTCGAGTTGTTCCTTGACGAACACCTCGATCTCCCTGCCGACCGCGTATCCGGCGTCCGCGATGAGATAGACGTCGTCGGACATGACACCCGTCCAGTACGAAAGCAGCACCTCGTACACATCGTAGATGTCGAGAAGCCCGATGTCCCTGAACGTGTCGATGAGTTCCATCGAAGGCGCCTTGATGAAGTGCTTCACTTCCGTGGTCGTGCCGATGCCCGCGAACCTCTCTCGCGTCCCGTCCGCCCACTTCTTGAACGCCTCCGCAACCTTCAGGGCGTACATCTTGAACTCCTTGTCGTCGCGGATCGCGTTGCGGACTCCGTCCGGCGAACCGTTGAGCGCCTCGTAGCCCGCGCGGACAGGCTTGAAGAGCTTTCCGCGCAGGGACGGAAACGCCGTCCAGAATTTCGCAAGGCCGTCGATGTCTGCAGACGGAATGCCGCCGTTGAGATGTCCGTTGATGTCCTGCACGTCCTCCTTTATTCCAGAGTCGATGTAGCGCGGTATGTTGAGGTTGTAGCCGTTCTTCTGCTTGATCTCGCCCCACTGCACGAAGCGGGAATAGTGCGGCTCCTGGCGCTTGGCGCGGTAGGTCGAGACGATCTTCTCGATGTCACGTTCGCGGAGGCGGTTCTTGTCGCCGTCCTTCACGAAGTCGCGCGAGGCGTCGATCATGAAGACGCCCCCGCGCATCGTGGCGCTGGCGCGCGTGATCACGAGCACGCACGCCGGGATGCCGGTGCCAAAGAAGATGTTCGGCGGGAAGGCAATAATTCCCTCGAGAAAGCCTCGGTCGACGATCGTCTTGCGGATCACCTCCTCGGCGTTGCCGCGGAAGAGCACGCCGAGCGGAAGGATGATGGCCGCGCGGCCTTCTGCCTTGAGCGACTTCATCACGTGCATGACCCAGGCGTAGTCGCCGTTCTTCTC
>JAFUDL010000066.1 GCA_017459225.1 Kiritimatiellia bacterium | reverse complement strand
GGTTAAATTCAGCAAGCGCAGTAACTACCTCCTGAAGTGTGTATTTGGAATTAGGATAGGGTGATGAATCGCAATTGGGAATCCCCACAAATGCAGTGTTCAAAAAAATCTGAATGTAATCTTTCTGCTCTCGATTGTATATCCAATCATAGTCAAAAACAATCAGCAGATGTGTTCCGCGAGAACCATCTCGTAACGAAAATTCCATTCCAGGCAGAAGATATATGTTCTCGGCATCAGCCGCTTTCTTCATCGCGCTGAATTCTTCTTTATTGAACTTGTTGTGGTTGGTCACAACACCAACACCAATATCCTGCCGTTTCAACTGAGCAATATATTGACTCGTGAATTCGGAATCAGTTCCATTGAATCGTTGGAACTCAGTGTCTGACTTCGTATGCAAATGAAAATCCGCCCTAAGCCAGCGCGACCCGTTCTTAAAGAATTCTGCCTTGTCCATTTGATAGTCCTTTCTTCTAACTTTTCACAGCTTTCACACCCATCACCTTCTTGCCTTTGCCGTATTCTCGCCGTTCCGACGTCGCCTTGCGGATTGAATCGAGAAGGCCGGGGGTGACCTCCGCCCCCATCTTCGCCGCGGCGAAGGTCAAGCGGCCCGCGTCCTTGAGCGACGCGCCAGTCCAGAAGATTTCCTTTTGGTCGACGATGATGAAGCGGTCGTGGCAGATTCCGCAGATGGTCTTTGTGAACTTGCCGCATTGTTTCCCGAACGCCTCGAAATCGGACTCCGCAAGCTCGCCGTTGGAATGCGTCACCAACTCGATCTTCACGCCGCGCCCGCGCTTCGCGAGCATGTCCAAGGTCGCCACGCCGGGATAGGCGTCGATCACGATCAGCTCCTTCTTCGCCCGGCGGATGAACTTGATCAAGAGCGACTTCGCGTCCCAGAACTTGTTCTGGTAGAAGATGCTCTGCAACGGCGGCTCCTTGGTCTGGATCTCATTCTCAAGACGCACGTCAAGCCGAACGGTCTCGTTCGGCTGACAGACGACAATCTGGTTCTGGGCATCCGGTTCTGGCATTATTGCATCGGCTGATTTGTTGTTCAAGGGAACCTTTCTGGATTGCCCACATTATACCATTTCCTGGCGGAGTTGGGGACGGGAATTTTCGGGCGGCGGGCGGCAACATTCACTAGGCGAGGTCGATTGCGTCCACGTCGAAGGCGATGCGGAGTTCCTTGGGCGCGGGACGTTCCGCCTCAATCCACTTCACCGCCTTCACGATGTCCTTCGTGGAAGGCGCGCGAATCACCACCTGGTAGCGGAACCAGCCCTCCGCCTTGGCAAGCGGCGCCTCGGCCGACTCCGAGACGCGGAACAGCGCCGCGCCGTGCGAAGAATTGAACTTGGCGGCCCAGGCGGCAAGCGACTTTGCATAGAGTTCGGCCCAGGCCGACGCCAACGCCTCGTCCGTCGCGCGGAAGACAAGCGTGGAAAGTCGGCAGAACGGCGGAAGGTACGCTTCGCGGCGTGCGGCAAGCTCGTCCTCCGCAAATGCGGCAAAGCCGCGATCCGACGCGGCGGCGGCGATGGCGGGCGCGTCCGGCGAGAACGTCTGCAGATACACTTCGCCCGGCTTCTCGGCGCGCCCGGCGCGTCCGCTCACCTGCGCGAGAAGCTGGTAGGTGCGTTCGCTTGCACGGGGATCGGGACGATTAAGCGACGTATCGGCGTTCAGCACTCCAACGAGCGTGACGTTCGGGAAGTCGAGTCCCTTCGCGATCATCTGCGTGCCAAGAAGCACGTCCGCCTTGCCGGCCCGGAAGGTGGAGAGGATGTCGTCGTGCGAGAAGCGGCGAGATGTGGAGTCGGCGTCCATGCGCAGCACGCGCGCATGGGCGAAGCAGCGCTTGAGCGCGGCTTCGGCGCGCTGCGTGCCCACGCCCGTGTAGGAGAAGTCGCCTGCCTTGCAGTCTGGGCATTCGGACGGCAGATGCGTCCAACCGCCGCAAACATGGCAGCGCAGGCAGCGGTCCGCCTGGTGGTAGGTGTACGGCACCGAGCAGTCGGGACACTGCGCCGTCCATCCGCAGCTCTGGCATTCGAGAACGCGCGAATAACCGCGCCTGTTGAGAAAGAGAATCGTCTGCTCGCCGCGCTCGAGGCGCAGGTGGATGGCGTCTAGAAGCGGCGCCGAGAAGATCGGCGCATGGCCTGTGCGCGCGGCCTCCTCCTCCATGTTCACGAGATGCACCGCGGGAAGAGTGCGGCCCGTAACGCGGTTCTTCACGGATACAAGCGCGTACTTGCCAGTCTGGGCGTTGCGCCACGACTCGAGCGAGGGCGTGGCGCTGCCGAGAACCACTGCGGCGCCCTCAAGGCGCGCGCGCACAACGGCGACGTCGCGCGCGTGGTAGCGCGGCGTCTCGCCCTGCTTGTACGACGGGTCGTGCTCCTCGTCCACGACTATGAGCCCAAGCGAGCGCACGGGCGCGAAGACGGCGCTGCGCGGACCCACCACCACACGCGCGGCGCCAGTTCGTATGCGCTGCCATTCGTCGTAGCGCTCGCCGTCCGAAAGCGCGGAATGGAGCACCGCCACCTGTTCGCCGAAGCGTCCCGCGAAGCGCCGCACCGTCTGCGGCGTGAGCGCGATCTCGGGAACGAGCACTATCGCGTCCCTCCCCGTCTCCAGCACGGACGCGATGGCCTGCAGGTAAATCTCCGTCTTGCCCGACCCCGTCACGCCGTGCAGCAGCACGGGACGCGGATCGGCCGCCGCTCCCCCTTCCACCGGCACGGCCTTCATCACCGATTTCAAGGCCGCCGCCTGCTCGTCGTTAAGCTGCAGCGGACGCGTTGGCATCACGCTGCGCCCGGCCAGCGGATCGCGCCGCTGCGCGCGCGGCGCGATTTCAAGCGCGCCCTTCTCGGCCATCGCGCGCAGCGTCGAAGGCGACGTCTTGAACTCGCGCACGAGCTGCTGCATCCAGCCGCCTCCAACGCGCCGTATCTCCGCAAGCAGCTTCTGCTGTTGGGGCGTGAGATCCTCGCCGGCGTCGTCGCGCGCATCCACGTACAGAAGCTCCTTCGGCTTCATCGTGGGCTTCAGAACCGCAGCCGGAAGAGCGGCCTTGAGCGTAGTCTCGATCGGAGATGAAGTATAGCCGGCGATCCACTTCACGAGCTCAAGAAGCTTCGGCGAGAAGAACGGCGAGGCGTCCTCAATCGCCATCACCGGCTTCAGCTTGAACTTGCGCTCATCGCCATCCGCGACATCGGCGTCGTCCTTTAGCGACATCGCGAAGCCACGCACGATGCGTCCCCCAAATGGAACGCGGAGAAGCTGCCCAACGAGCAGCTTCTCCGTGAGTTCGACCGGCACCAAATAGGTGAACAGCCGGTCAAGCGCAAGATCTATGGCTACAGATACCTGCAACTAGTTAGAGGTCCATGAACTTCATCGTGTTCGTCAGCGCGGAGTTGTC
>JAFUDL010000065.1 GCA_017459225.1 Kiritimatiellia bacterium | reverse complement strand
CGGGACGCCTCGCCCTACCCGCGGAAGTCGATGCGGGCGTAGGAGTCGCGCTGGACGCCGCGTGCGTAGCGCACGGCGGGGCTGCCGAAGAGCATCGCGTAGAACGGCGCCGTGCGGCGAAGGCCGATCGTCTGCTCCAGCAGTTCGGGCACCTCCTGCTGCACCATCTTGAGGAAACCGCACCAGCACGTGGCGATGCCCGCCGCGTTGGCAAGCATCTCGAAATGCGCACAGGCGATCGTCACGTCTTCGCGCGGTGTCGTCACGCCCGGCGCGGTTTCGTCGGACGAAACGACGAGCATGCCGCTCGCCCCGCGGAAGAACATGTCGTCCTCTCCATTGCGCATGCGGATCGCGGGCACGGCCAGCCAGCGCGGCAGCAGCTTCGCGCCGTCGCGGTGGCGTTCGATCACGGAGATGAAATCGCGGCGAAAGCCGTCCATCGACTCGCGCGTGGGGAAACACGTGAACGTGAGAGAGCGCGCGTTGCAACCGGTGGGCGCGTTGCCGAGCGCCGAGAGAATACGCGAAAGCGTGGCGCGCTCGACGTCCTCGGCGGCGAAGTGCCGCATGGAACGGCGCGTGCGAAGCCAGTTCTCGACGGACTCGAGGCTCGGCAGCGGCAGGTCCTTGACCGGCACGGAATCCTCCGGACGCTTCCCGTCGAACGTGACCGCGCCCGTGGGGCACACCGCGAGGCAGTGCTGGCATTTCATGCACCGATCGGGAAAGGCCATGCGCGGCGCGCCGCCCTCCATCTTGAGCGCGCGGAAGGCGCAGTCGCGCACGCATGCGCCGCATGAGACGCACTTGGCTTCGTCCACTTCAAAAATGCCTACCATCTGCTTTCTCCTTCCTCCCGGCAACAACCACGGTTCACCGCGACGCCTGAAGCACGATCTCGCGGCTGAGGTTGTTAGCCCACTGGTTGTACTTGCGAACCGGGATGTTGCTCTGCACAAGGCGAATCGAGAATGACTGCTCGCCGTTCGGCACCACATCCACAACGACGAGATGCTCGCGCTGGGTGAGCGTGCAGCGAATCGTGCCGTTGGCCTGCGCCTGTGGCAGCCACCGCCTCCGCGTTGCAGCGGCTGTGACGGCGCCGGCCAGAGTACGCCCCGGAGCAAGCATAACAGTTACATTCTCTATCTGCGCCGGAGCATATCCATCGGCTCCAGTCGAGCTGCATCCGACAAGTCCGCATCCAATGGCCACGCAAAGCGCAACCGCAAAAAGTTTCTTGATTTTCATTGTGTTTCCTTCATGTTTGAACAACGCCATGAGTATATCAAATCGGAACGAAGTGCGCTAGAGAAGGTTTCGGTGACTGGCATCTCCACTAGCGAGGACGGCGGAAGGAACGACGTGACGGCGTAGGCGAGCCGAAACCGGGAAAGAAAGAACTTGGGGACATGCGGCTCTCTTCGCCACTCAAGAATCCCGCCGCGTAAGACTCCTCGATCATGCGATACCGCTCTTTCGACATTCCTTCGCCCATCGCCGGCTTTGCGGTTCCGAACGGACGACCTGTCAGAGCATCTGCCTCGCCTGCCGAGAACGCACTGATTGAAAGTTCGTCTTGCATCTTCGCAACATGGACGTCATCTTCGTTCTTCACCGGTTCCCAGTCCACGACAGATCCGCCGGAACTTGCGAAATATGGACTCGCAAGAAGAACGTAGTCGCCCTGCTGCACCACCTTGAAGTCCTTGACCACAAACTCCTTGTGCTCGTGGATGTCCATGAGCGTCTGCGTCATCGCCGGCGGATTTCCAAACGGATAGAGTTTCCTGAGAATCGCCTCCTTCTCTTCCTCAGGGATCAGGTACTCGACCGTATCGCCGTAGAGGGTGGACAGCGGCTGCGTGGGATAAGGCAGCGTCTTCGGCGCGGGATGCGTCCCATTGGGACCGAATATGCTGTCTTCAAAGCCTGACTGCGGATTTTACAATGCCATTTCTACCTCCTTGTTTTGCTGGCGAGGGCGCCTGAGTTTACGCAGATGCGGTGGATGCGCACTGCGGTGCCGGTGCTTCCCCTGCCGCGGCCGGCAGGCACCACGCGCAGGCGCACATTGTGAGTGCCGTCGGAGAGGTCGTCGGCCAGGATGTGCACGTACGGATAATGCAGAGAGCCGTACTTGGCCCAGAGCGCCTCCTTCTTGAAAGGCCCGCCGTCAACGGACACCTCGATGTCGCCCGCGTCAGGACCGGCCGTGAGGAAGAGCGCCGCCGCAGTTCCATTGAACGCAAACTCGAGCTCCGATCCCGCGCGCTCGCTCCATATCGCAGGACCCTGGGTGAAGTACGCGCGCTTGTTTCCAGGAACAGATTTCCAGTCGGGACGCGACACGCGCCACCCTTCGCCGAGCTTGACCTCATTAGGCGAGAGGAAGCGTCCGTTGAAGTACGACTTCACGTCAAGCGGCGGCGGCAACGGCCTCGCCTTCGCATCGCCGAGCGGGTCGAACACGCGCGCCGCGGCATCCACCACCACCTTCGCGCCGAGGTCGCATCCGGCCGGAGACGGGTGACAGTCGCGGTACTCCTTCCAGCTCATTCCGCCGGCCTTTGCGGACGCCGCGAGGGCGGATCCTACGTCCGCAAGCGCCGCGCCGTAGTGCTTCGCCACCTTGGCGTGCGCGGCGTAGTGCGCGGGCGTGGCGCCGTTCATGAGCGTGCGGTACTGCCCGTGATTGACCATCAGCGCCACCACGACGGCGCATGCGGGATTGCGCATCAGCACGTGCCGCACAACGCCCTCCATGCCGCGCACGCTGTGCTCGGGCGTGAAGTGTCCATCCTGGTCGTCGTTCACAGCCGCCTCCACGATGAAGAGGTCGGGCACGCCCTTCGAGAGAACGTCCTCCTCGAGGCGGAACGCGCCCGCGTCGGAGCACGTGGACGAAAGCCCGGCGGCGATCTCGATGAAGTCGATCTGCGGATACTTCGCGCGCAGCGCCTTCATCACGCGCGGACGGAATCCGTTCATCTCGGTGATCGATCCGCCGAGGAACGCGACCGTCTTCCTTGCCGCGCCAACGCGCGCGGCGGCGTCTGCAGTCACGTTCGCCGTTCCCTTCGGCGGCACGAAGTACGTTCCGGGTCCGCCGGACTCCGCGAGCGCCGTCCCTCCAAGCGCAGCCGCGGCAAGGACCGCCGATGCGAACGATTTGACTGTCATGAAATCTTCTCCTTCGTTTTTTAGCTGACGAGATTATACCAAATCGGCAGCTCTGCGGCAATGACGCGCAAATGAACGCGAAAGAAGAAGGAAGGAAGCAAGCAATGGGCTACTCAGGCATGACGGAGGCGCTGACGCGCAACCACAGAAACCGGACACATGACGAATCGCCTGCGGCGATTTGCGGCTGGCGCAGCGCGTGCAGGCCCGAGGCTTCGCCTCGCCTGCCCGCGCCCGCCGTGCCGCAACCCTGCGGGTTTCGTCCTGCTCCCGGACACGGAAGCCCGCTTCACGGGACGCGGAATGACACGAAAAAATGGATCGTCCATTTTGCTTTCACTGCAGAGAGTTCTGAAGAAATGTTTCTGCGCCCTTCCGTGTCGGACGAAGGCCGCTTCCGCGTCCGGGCGTGACGACAAGCCGAAGGCGCATCGCGGCGAGGCGGCGCTGGCCGAGGCGCCAGCCTCAGGGCCATGCGCCGTTTCGCCGCGATGGATTGCGTCAGCGATTGCCGTCACGCACGGCTTCAGTGGTCGCGCGCAAGCGCTCGCCCCAGCAGCCGACGAAACTATTACGCTATTCCGCAAGTGAATCGGATGCTGGCGGGATGCGTGGCGATTTGGTATAATCTGCGCCGTCTTCAAACAAGGAGAGAATGCAATGAAGAAAATCGTGTCGATGGTCTGCATGATGGCGGCGGGCATGCTACTTGCCGACGCGGCCAACAACTCAACGCCTGTCATGGTGTCGCTTCTCACGCCCGTGCAGGCGCCGTCAAGAGCGTACGACGTCACGGGATTCCGCCTTTCGCTCATCTACGGCGAATGCCAGGAATTCACCGGCCTCGACATCAGCGTGATCGGCAACGCGCGCAAAGACTCAACCGGCCTTACAATCGGCGGCTTCAACTTCGCCGGCGAGCGCCTCTACGGCGCGCAGGCAGGCCTGTTCAACTGGAACGACAACGCCACCACATCCTGGGATCGGCGCTCGGTGGGCGCGCAGGTTGGCATACTGAACTACGCGAACTCCTTCTGCGGTCTGCAGGACGGCTTCGTCAACATCTCAGGCGGTTCGTTCATGGGGCTGCAGTCGAGCCTTGTGAACTTCGCGGACGACGTGTACGGCCTCCAGTGCGGCTTTTATCTGATCTTCGGCGTGAACGTGGCCAGCGGTTCGGTGCGCGGCTGCCAGATCGGGCTCGTCAACTACGCGAACAGGATGGACCGCGGCTGCCAGATCGGAATCGTGAACATCATCTCGCAGAACGGCTGGCTGCCAGTGCTGCCGATATTGAACGGAAGCTTCTAGAATACGAGGGTTCGAAGTTTCGTGTTCTGAAGTTTCGGGGTTTTGAAGTTTCGGGGTTTTGAAAGCGCGGCAAGCTGCAAATCGCCTAAGCATTAACGGGTGAGGAGATCGGCGAGCGAGTCGCCGTGTCGGCCTGCATCGTGGATGCGCCGAACGTCATCGCGCGAGAGGGGGCGCGTCCAGAGCGCAAAGTCGTCAACGTCGCCCTTCATCGAGACCTTGCATTTGCCAGTGCCGTCCTGACCGATCCAGAACGGAAGACCTGTCTTGAACGAGATCGCGGAAGCGTCCTCGGCAATCCAGTAGAGGCGCCCATCGCGCCCGCCCTGGTACACCGTAAGCACGCCGTCGCTGCTGCGCGTGACGGCGTAGAAGCACCACTCGCCGTAGTCGATGTCGAACGTGCCCATGTCGATTCGCGCCTTCTTGGAGGAGAGAGCGCAGTTGAAGCACACCCCGTAATCCTTCACCTTCTCGGTCTTGCGCGCTCCAATCAGCACCACGCCGGGATTATTTCCGCTCTCCCAGTCCTTGTTCGAGACGATCGGCGCCTGCGGCGACTGCTCTTCGTCAAGGCGCAGCCAGAGCGTGAACGCGAAGTCCGCGCCGTTCTCGAATGCGAGCGATTCGCTGCCCTCAAGCGACACTCCGCACGCGCCGTTGCCGTCAGCCGCCACGCGAAGGCAGTTCCCAAACGCGCCGCCGCCAATGCCGGACCTCGTGGCGCCGTGCGCCTTTGGCGACGGTCCGCCGGCAATGACGTTGCACGGCACCGCCTGCGCGCCGTCGAACGGCATGTACACGGCAAGGCCTTCGTTCAGCGGGCGCACCACATCTGCCGCCACTGCGCGCGGCGGATTGCCGTCCAGCTCCATCGTCGACACGTCAACGCCAAAATGCGCGATCGCGAGCGGCGCGAGATCAAAGTTGTGCGGCGTTCCGGCGATGCGCCCCTGCGGGACATGCCGGCCGGCGATGACAACTGGTATGGTGGTGGCCTGTCCGCCCCAGATGCCGTGCGATTTGCCGTAGCCGCCATGGTCGCTCGTGACCATAACGAGCCAGTCCTCTTCATCAAAACTTGGACGCGACGCTATAGCGGCAAGCACATCGCCGATTATGCGGTCGGCGAGGCGGATGTCGTGGACGTATTCCCAGCCATACGGATAGAAGCCGCTGCGATGTCCGCCCCAGTCGCCGATGTCTATGAAGTAGAGCACGGCGTCCGGCGCGTCGTCGCGGGCCATGAGCCTTGAGACGGTGGTGGCGTTCTTCTCGTACGATCCGCCCACAGGCCAGTTGTTCGTGATGACGGTGGTGAGCGGCAGATTGCGCACCTTCGGATGTGGAGAGAGCTGAGCGTCGCCCGGCCAGGAATAAGTGTAGAGCGCCTTCTTCTCCGGCCTGGCGTCCACAACGCGCGCGAGCCAGCTTGGCCAGCGGGCGAAGGCGCCGTTCGGCGTGTCGCCGTTCTTGTAGACTCCCGTCTTGGCCGCAGTGACGCCTGTGGCGATGGCCGCGTGGTTTGCGGCGCTGGAAGGACGCGCGTCATAGAGCGTGTGGCCCGCGAGGGAGCTGAAGCCGCGATAGCCCTTCTGCCACTTTCCGTCGCGTAGGCGCAGAAGATTCGTCATCGGCGCGTTCTCGACGGCATCGGCCCTGAGACCGTCAACCATGATCATCAGCGCCTTCGGCCTGAGCTGAGTTTCCGCAGCCACCACTCTCGGCGCGATGGCAGGCGCAACGACCAGAATAGTGGACAGAACGGCTCTTGCTGCATTGTTCATATGAATCGACCTTCAAAGTTTCTGGTTTTCGGGAGGGGACGTCAACGCAGAAGGAAGACCGAGCCGGACTGCACCTGCGTGACGAGCGCGTAGTTGCGCGCAACCACCGAGCCGGACGAATTGTACGCGATGAACGACACGCAGTTGGGCTCGCCCACCTTCGCCGTGAACGCTGACGCGGGAATCGTCGCGTCGAACATTCCCGAGACGAGCGCCACCTTGTCCGCCACGCGCGTTCCGTTAACGAAGCACGAAACCGTGCGCGCGGAAGAACCTCCCACCGCGAACCGCGAGCGAAGCGGGCGCCCCGTGTAGATCATGCCGTTGGAGTTGGTGTCCGTGAACTTGATCGGCAGCGTGACGGCGTCGGCCGTGTACGGTTTTGTGGACGTGCTCTGCTTTACGCTCGCCATGAGCGTGGGCACGCTCGCAAACTGCTGATCGAGCCACGCGAGGCGCTGCACAAGGTAGTTCCTCAGGCGCGTCACGTCGGCCGCGAAGTTTCCGGAGCCCTGATTGTAGTCGACGTTCCACTTGGCGGAGTTCACCAGGCACGCCTCGTAGAGGTAGTTGGTGTACTGTTCCATCAGCCCGCCGGCCATGAAGCACTGTTCAAAACGGTCGCGCACCTGCCAGTAGCGCGTGTAGAGGCGCGTGCAGAACTCGGGGTTGTCGGCCCATTCCTTGAAGAAGGAGTAGGCCGTCTTGCCGCTCGCCTCCTGGCACTTCCATCCGGTGCCGTCCGATGAAACGCGCGGGCTGCCCATGCCCCAGTCGAAGTCCCACACCGGGCCGAACACGAGCTTCGCGCCCTGGTCCTTGTAGGCATAGCGGCTCTTCTTCACGGCGTCGTTGTTGCCGAAGAGCTCCATCACGAGCCAGTAGCTCACCATCGACTCGTAGTCGCAGTAGTCGCATGTGCGCAGCCCCTCGCCTGAGTAGCCATCGACGGACGTGCACGAATCCCAGTACTTCTGCAGGTAGTTCTTGCAGGCGTTCATCATGTCGGTGTTGGAGTAGAGATACTCAGGAGACTTGAGCATTGTCCTCACGCCGAGCGCGCCAGAGGAGGTGGTGAACTTCGAGACTTCGTCGTACTCCTCGGAGAACTCGAAGAGGTAGCCGCCCGATATGTCCTGCGTGAAGCCGTCGAAGAGCTCCGATGGCTTGCCGGTGAGAGTGACGCGGTTCGTGGCGTCGTAGAAGGTGAACGCGTCGGCCGTGACCCACGAGAAGTCCTGCTCAAGCTGCGTGGCGAGAGCGTCCTCCTGGTCGCCCGTGAGGCCGTTAGCCTCTGCGAACGCCTCCGCGATGTCGCCTGCGTCGCCCTCCCAGTCGTGCACGTTCACGCGGTCCTCCGCGATGCGGATGTGCTCGCAGAACTGGTATGTGCCCTGCCATGCGCCGTTCAGCACGCACTCCACCCACGTGGATTTCATGCCGAGCGATCCGATGTCGTTCGCGAAGTCGTACGCGAGCTTGTTGCGCATCATCGACTGGTCGTTGTAGTTCGCAAGAAGCACCCAGTGCTTGGACTTCGGGATGTCGAACATCTTCGTCTTCTTGTCGAGCTTGATCTTCCACGGCTTCTTCGGGTAGCTCGCCGTGGAGTTGCCGCGCACCTTTATCGTCATCTTGCCGTCGTAGAGCGACTTCCATTCGTCGTTGCCCTGCGCGAACATGCGCCCATCGTGCGTCTCCTTGCTGGCCGAGGGAGTGGCGCCGTCGTCGGTGGTGAGATAGAGAACGGGCAGCTTCGAGAAAAAGAACTCCTTCTCAAGGACCGCGCTCGCTCCGTCGTACGCCGTGAACTTGAACCAGTGCTCGTAGTCGGCCGCCGTAGGCGTGTACGACGACTTCTTGCTGACCGGGCTTGACTCGTACGACTTGGACGTCGAGCCGCGCCGCCAGGTGAAAGTGTAGCTTGGCGCAAGACCGAAGAGAGTGCCGAACTCGGCCTTTAGGGTCTTACCGGCGCGAGGACGCGTTACGTCGATCGTGACGTCGGTTCCCACGCTGCCGCCCAGCACGTCCGCGCCGTCTGCGTCGAACATCACCATCAGGTCGGTGGTGCGCCCGCTTTCTTCGCCGCGCGTTATGGAGACGGTGCCGTCGATGAGCGCGAGATCACCTGCCGCGGCGGGAGCGGACTCTGCGGGCGCACCGGAGAGAGTCCAGTTCGCCGCTTCGTTCCAGTCGCCGGAGGTACCGCCCGCCCAGCGGTAGAGGCGCAGCGCCTCGCCGTTGTCCTCGCGTCCCTCGAAGTCGGCGAAGCGTCCGTTGCCCGTGAACGACACGCTCTCGACGCCGCCCTGGGCCCGAGGTGCCGATGTGCGGAACCATGTGGCGCCAGCCGCGTTTGCGAGCCGCACCCATTCGCCGCCCTTCCTCACGAGATAGCTCACGAGCCGCACGTCCTCAACCGTTCTCAGCTCTATCACGCCGTCGAACCATTCGTTCGCTACAGGTGTCACGCCTTCGCCGTGCAGCTCGATCCAGCCCGCGGCCGCAAAGCCAAGATAGCCGTCCTCGCCTGTGCTCAGCCGCGACGGGAGAAGCCCAGCCGCGCCGTCGAAGTCGTCGATCCCCGCAACGGCCAGTTCGCTCGGACACATCGAGAACTCGATGCGCTCTACGTTGCGCCCCTCGGGCGCCACGGGCTCGAACGCAATTTCTTCGCCGATCTGAGTGGAGATTGCAATGCCGTTGCGCACGCCGTCGAAGACGTTCGTGGCCACAGGGCCGCCGGCACGCCACGCGCCACCGGACACTCCGGCGGATGAAACCGTCTGCCCCGGCTGATAGTCCGCAAAGGAAACGCCAAACCAGTCTCTTTCCTCCGCCGCCGCGCAAGCGGCAAGCCCAATCGCCAGGCAGCCAAAGACTGCCTTCGCAAATCTTACGTTGTTGTGACGCTTTTTCATGGCGTCAATAGTATATCATAATTGAACGCAGAGTGACGAGCCGCAAATCCAACGACAAACTATTCGTGTAACATTCCTGTAATGTCTTTTCCGCTCAAATGTGCTTTACTATTCCCGCAACCCCAAAATGGGAACATCAAAGAAAAGGAGAAAAATCATGGCCGAAATACTGCTCGCAGAAGACTCGCCCAGCGTGCGCGACGGCGTTAAGACGCTGCTCGAATCAGACTTCCACAACGTACACGCCGTGTCGAACGGAGAGGATGCTCTCGCGCTTTACCGCCAATGCCGTCCGGAACTGATGATCCTCGACGTCATGATGCCACGCGTCGACGGTTTTCATGTATGTGAATGGGTGCGTGGACGCGACTCCGACACACCCGTTCTCTTCCTCACCGCAAAGACAATGGACGAGGACAAGGTGAACGGCTTCCATCTCGGTTGCGACGACTACGTGACAAAGCCGTTTTCAGGGCGTGAACTCCTCGCGCGTGTCACTGCCCTTCTACGGCGCGCCAAAGGCGCAAAAGAGTCTGAAGAAAAAGATACGTCATTCGCGTTCTGCGGCGGCAATGTCATGCCTGCAGAACATGCGTTCGTAAGTGAATGCGGGGAATTCATCAAGATTTCGGACTGCGAACTCCGCATCATCAACATGCTTATGAAGAATGAAAACCATGTGATAAAGAAAAGCGCGATGATTTTCATGCTATGGGGAGCATATTCCACAAAGTCGCGCACCATAGACACGCACATCTCGAACCTGAGAAAGAAAATAGATCCTCACTCCAAATATATTCACACTGTTTACGGAGTCGGATACAGGTATGTAGGCAAATGTGCCTGTGTTGTTTAGAGTTTGAAGTTCAAAGTCCAGAGCGCGGGCTTCTGGTTTCGCGGTTTCTGGTTTCTGGTTTCGCGGTTTCGGCGGCCTGGGCCGCAAGACCACCGCGCCACCGCACCACCGCGCCACGGGACAAAAAAAAGAGCCGGCGGCGTCCTACTCTCGCGCGGGCGGGTCCCGCACTACCCTCGGCGATGAGGCGCTTGACTTCCGTGTTCGGAATGGGAACGGGTATGGCCGCCTCT
>JAFUDL010000064.1 GCA_017459225.1 Kiritimatiellia bacterium | reverse complement strand
GGAGGGATGCACATATGAGAATAGTGTTCATGGGATCATCACAGGCGTCGGCCACTTGCCTTCACGCCATACTGCGCCTGCCTGGTCTGCAGGTGGTGGGGCTCGTCACGCAGCCAGACCGCCCGGCAGGACGCGGACGCGACCTCACGCCGTGTCCTTGCCGCCGCTATGCCAAGGAGCGCGGTATCGTTGACTGCATAACCCCCGAAAACGTCAATGCGCCGGAAGCTGTGGCGTGGATTCGCGAGCGACGTCCTGACGTGATCGCCGTCGTCGCATTCGGGCAGTTCCTCAAGGAGGATATTCTCACTCTCCCCCGCCACGGCTGCGTGAACTGCCACTTCTCGCTGCTGCCCAAGTACCGAGGCGCCGCTCCAGTGACTGCGGCCCTGCTCGCCGGCGACGAGCTCACCGGAGTGTCGATCATCCGCATGGGAATGGGCATGGACGACGGCCCGATCCTTAGAAAGGCTGTGGAGCCCATCTACTCCGACGACACGGGCGATTCGCTGATGGACCGACTTGCCATCGCGGGCGGCGTGACGCTAGCCAAGACGCTCAAGTTGCTCGATGCCGGCACGCTGCCCGTTCCTATCGAGCAGGAGGACGCGAAGGCCACCTTCGCGCACAAGATCAAGAAGACCGATGGCCTCATCGACTGGCGCCGCCGCTCTAGCGACATCGAGCGCCTTCTTCGCGCCTACACTCCCTGGCCCGGCTGCTACACATTCCTTCCCTCTCGCTTCCGCCGCAAGGGCAACACGGGGCGCGTTGTTGTGACGGGCGTAGAGTTCCTCAAGACTGACCAGATCAATCCCGCCTGGCGCGCAGAGCTGCCAGGCACTGTAGTTTCAATCATGGAGCGTGGGCCGGTGGTGCGTACTGGCGACGGCGTGCTGCTGCTGAATGCGCTCAAGGCCGATGGCGCGCGCGAGCTCGCCGGTGGCGATTTTCTGCGGGGGCGTCCGCTCACGCCGAAGGTGGACATGCTGCTCGAAAGCTGACGGCGGCCTGCGCCGCCGCGGAAAGGAAGGTAGGTTGCCATGACAGTTAAGCTTCTCCTGGACCGCAAGCGCGAGGGGCGCGAGCTTGCCCCAGACGAGATACGCGAGCTGGTGCGCGAATACACGGCAGGTAGCGTGCCTGACTACCAGATGGCGGCGTTCGCGATGGCGGTGTGCTGCCGCGGCATGACGGGTGCCGAGACGCTTGCGCTCACCGAGGCGATGCGCGACTCTGGAACATGCCTTGAATGGCCGGCGGGCGAATATCCGCCTTCGGCCGACAAGCATTCAACTGGCGGCGTGGGTGACAAGATATCGCTTGTGGCGCAGCCACTCGCCGCCGCGTGCGGTCTCGCGGTGCCCTCCCTTACGGGAAGAGGCCTCGGCCTCACCGGCGGCACTGCCGACAAGATGGAGTCAATACCCGGCTATGTCGCGGCGTTGCCTCTTTCCGACTATCGCCGCGTGGTGCGCGACTGCGGCTGCACGCTCACAGTGCAGACGGCCGAGATCGCCCCGGCCGACAAGAAGCTCTACGGCCTGCGCGACGTCACGGGCACCGTTCCGTCGATTCCCCTCATCGTCGCGTCGATCCTCTCGAAGAAGCTCGCCGAGGGCGCGGGCACGCTCGTCTTCGACGTGAAGTGCGGCGCTGGCGCGTTCATGCAGACGCGCGCCGACGCGGCGACGCTCGCTCGCGCGCTTGTGGACGGCGCAAAGGGCGCAGGACGCAAGGCGTGCGCGCTTGTGACGGCCATGGACGAACCGCTTGGCTTCGCCGTAGGCAACGCCAACGAAGTGCAGGAGGCGATAGACGTTTTGAAGGGCGAAAGCCGCGCGCGCGACGTCGAGGAGCTTTCGGTGGAGCTTGCCGCGCGCATGGTGTCGCTTGCGAAGGGCGTGCCGCTCGACGGGGCGCGTGCCGAATGCCGCAGGAAACTTGTGAGCGGCGACGCGTACCGTCGCTTTGCTAGGATGGTGGAGCTGCACGGCGGAAGCCTGGAGGCGTTCGCCAAGTCACGCCTTGCGCCTGTGGAGGCAATGGATGTCACGGCGGGGGAGAGCGGATTTGTGCAATCGATAGACGCGCGCGGCGTGGCGGAGGCAGCGTTTCTGCTGGGAGCGGGGCGCGCACGGTCCGACGAGGCAGTCGACTTCCTTGCAGGTGTTGATCTTGGCGTTACTAGCGGCGACCGCGTGGAGGTCGGCGTGCCGCTTGCGCGCCTCGCAACGGCAACGCGTGGCGGAGCGCTCGAAGAAGCGGCCCGGCTTGTCCGCAATGCCGTCGTAATCGGCCCCGACATGCCCGCCTCTCGCGACCTAGTTCTCGACGTGGTGGAATGAGCTCGTTTTACGAGCTGCGAACTAGGCATTGAGCACTAGGCGCTAGGCACTAAAAAATGCGTCAGGCACTTTTCTGCGGGAAGATTTTTTGGTAAAATAAGGCCATGAAAAACGATGAACTTTGTCCATGCGCCAGCGGCAAGACCTATGGTGAATGCTGCGGGCCTATTTTGAGCGGTGAACGCAAGGCCGACACCGCCGTCGAGCTGATGCGTGCGCGCTATAGCGCGTACGCCGTCGGCAATGTGGAATTTCTGTATGCGTCGTCCGGTCCGGAGGCGCGAAGCGAGTTCGACGAGAAGACAACCCGCGACTGGTCGTCGTCCGCGCAGTGGCATGGTCTCGAGGTGCTAGCCTCCGTTCGAGGCGGCAAGGACGACGAGGATGGCGAGGTGGCGTTCGTCGCCCGCTACTCTGCAAACGGCCAGCAGTGCGAACACCGCGAACATTCCTACTTCAAGCGCATCGACGGCGAGTGGCGCTTCATCGACGGCACGATCGAGAAGAATCCCACCTACAGGCGCGAGGAGCCGAAGATCGGACGCAACGATCCCTGCCCGTGCGGCAGCGGCAAGAAGTACAAGAAGTGCTGTGGGAAGGGCAAATGAAGCCTGCTGCGTTTCTTTTCGACCTCGACGGCACGCTGATGGATACGGAGCGCGCCTGGACGGTGGCGATCGTCGACTGGTTGGCTGACCGCGGCCAGAAGGCCGTCTACGACGACGTGCTGAGGCTGGTGTATGGCCGCAGCTGGCCCGACATCGACGCGGCACTCCACGCCACCTATCCGGCGCTAGGCGCGCCAAATCCCTTAGAGGACGCCAAGACGCTGCGTCCGTACAACAGGGCGCTTCTCGAGAATCCCGAGTCGCAGGTCATCCCTGGCGCGGTGGCTTTTCTTCGCAAGGTGGCGAGGTTTGCGCCGTGCGTCATAGTGTCCGGCTCGCCGCATGCGGACGTTGTGAAGGCTGCGGCGACCTGCGGCGTCTCAAGTCTCGTCAGGTTCGTTCTTGGTGCTGAGGACTACGCGCGCGGAAAGCCCGCGCCGGACGGCTTCCTAAAGGCCGCGACGATGCTCGACGTCGACGCAAGCGAATGCGTGGTGGTGGAGGATTCCACCGCGGGTGTCGCAGCGGGGCGCGCGGCGGGGATGCACATAATAGGGGTGGACCGCCAGAGCTCGTGCCAGCAGGACTTCTCGGGCTGCGACTGGCTTGTGCATGATCTTTCGGAGCTAGACGTGCAGACCGAGTTCGGCGAGGATGTGGGCCTCAAGGACCAGGCAAAGACAAAGGCGCGCTCGCTCATCGACAGAATCGTGCTTCGCGGTCCCAAATGATCCGGCGGTGCGGAGGTGGTTGGCCAATGTCTGAACAAGAACAATCATTTTAGGAGGAAATCTCAAGATGCTAACTGTTGTTTTCACGGCCCTGTTCGGTCTGCTGACGGGTGTGGGCCTTTGGCTTGGAGGCGTGTTCGGCTACGGGTGGAGCGCGTTCTTCGGCGTTCTCGCGTTCGTCGTCTCGAACGCGGTTGCCGGCATGATGCTGCAGAAGCGCGTGAAGGCGCAGATGATGCGCGTGCAGGGCGTGCTTGCGGCAGGCCAGAAGCAGATACAGGCCAAGGTGGCGCGCTGGCAGATGCAGATGCGCGGCCCGGGCTCGATCCAGCAGGCGCAGGCCGAGATCGCGCGCGACACGAAGGGCTTCGTGGCGGACGCCCTCGTGGAGTGCGACAAGCTCCACGTGTTCGACCTCTGGGTGCCGCTCATGAAAAAGCAGATCGCCACCGCGAAGCTCCAGCTCTACTGGATGGTGAAGGATTTCGCGCATGTGGACGAGCTTATGCCCAAGGCTCTCTTCCTCGACCCCACGATGCGCGCAATGCGCATCGCCCGCATGTACATGAACGGCGCCCCAACGGAGGAGATCGCCAAGGTGTACGAGAAATCCTGCACGCGCCTCCGGTACAACCAGAACGTGCTGATCGCCGCCACGTGGTCGTGGATACTCGTCAAGCGCGGCGACGCGGACGCGGCGTTCAAGGTGCTTGTGCGCGCACTCGAGAAGAGCGACAACGCCACGCTCAAGTCCAACCGCGATCAGCTCGCAAACAACCGCGTGGCGCATTTCACCAACACCGCTCTGGGCGAGCAGTGGTTCGCCCTGCAGCTGGAGGAGCCTAAGATGCATGGGCCGAGGCAGCGCATGCAGTGGCGCTAGCGGCGCATGAACCGGAAGGAGGCGTGGCATGGACGTTCTGAGGCTAAACGCGATTGAAGTGGACTGCATCCTCGGGGACCTTCCCGAGGAGCGCGTCACCGAGCAGAAGGTGCGGGTGGACGTGGCGATGGAGATCGACCTGCAGGACGCCGCTCTCTCCGACAGCCTTGACGACACCGTCGACTACGCCATTCTCGTGGGCGACATCCGCGAGGCCCTTGAAGAGGCGAAGTGCCGCCTCCTCGAGCGCGCGGCGGACGTTGTCGCCGACGTGTGCCTCTCCGATCCGCGCGTCGAGCGCGTGACCGTGTGTGTTCGCAAGTTCGGAACTGTCAAGGGCCTCGGCAGCGCCGAGGTCAAGATCGTGAGGCCCGCATGAACGCGCGCGAAGTCAAGAAGGCCGTAGTGCTTGCGGCGGGATTCGGCACCCGCCTGCGGCCGCTCACGCTCGTGGAGCCAAAGCCGCTTCTGCCGATGTGGGGCGTCCCGATGCTGGAGCGCATCATCCTCATGCTCGAGAGCTGGGGCGTTGAGGAGATAGCGGTTAACGCCCACTGGCAGGCCGAGAAGATCCGCGAGTACGTGTTCAAGCGCCGCGGCAAGGCGAAGGTGACCGTTGCCGACGAGCCCGAGATCCTCGGCACTGGTGGAGTGCTCAATCCGCTGCGCGGCTTTCTCGGCGCTGAGCCGTTCTGGCTCGTCAACGGCGATATTGTCGTCGATGGGCTCGATCCGCAGTCCGTTGCGGATGCGTATTCCAACAGCGGCGACTTCGCCGGTTGCTGGATCAGCGAGGCGTTCGGTCCGCGCACCATCGAGGTCGACTACGCGGGAAGAGTGTGCAACTGGAAGAGCGACTTCCCCGGAGATGGCGGCACGTACACTTACTGCGGCCTTGCGCTTTTGGGTCCACAGGTGCTGGATTTTGTCGCCCCGCAGGGCTTCTCCACGATAGTGCAGGCTTACGACAAGGCGATGATGGAGAAGGGACTGTTCGTGGTGGGCGCTGATCCAGACGGCGCATACTGGGCGGACTGCGGCACGCTCGAAAGCTATCTCGAAGCGCACTCGGCCCTGGATCCCGACCGCTTCGAGGAGAATCCGAACGTGCTCTTCCCGGGAGTGAAACTTCTTGACAGCGCCGACCTCGCAGGATGCGTGGTGACGGGCGGGCTTGTGGGCGGCGCATTCGAGCGCGCCGCACTTGTTGGCGTGGACCAGATTGGCGAGAAGCGCCTTGCCGCGCTTGCGGAGGCGATCGGCTGGAAGCCTGAGGACGTTGCGGCGGAGTTCATGGGCGCGCGCGGAAGCGACCGCGAGTTCTGGCGCTTCGTGCATGGCGACGACCGCGCCGTCGCGATACTCTACGACGACGCGAAGCGCCCGGAGAACGCACGCTACGCGCACCATGCGCGTCTGCTCGAAAGGACGGGCGTGCCGGTGCCGCGCGTTCTTGCCGACCTTCCCGACAAGAGGGCGCTCGCACTTGAGGACCTCGGCGGCGACTCGCTCGAGGAACGCGCGTCAGCAAAGGGCGCCAGCCTCTTGAAGCTCTACGCGCCTGTCGTCTCCGCTCTGCGCACCTTCCACGAGAAGGGAGTGGAGCTTGCGCTCAAGGAGAGCGCGGACGCATTGGAGCCGGCGTTCGGACCTGAACTCTACGCCTGGGAGCGCGACCTCTTTGAGACGTACTGCGTGAAGGGGCGCTTCGGATACGACGCGCTTCCGGACGCGGTGCGTGCGGACCTCGAGGCGGTGGCCGCCGAGCTCACTCGGCAGCGTCCGGTCTTGGTGCACCGCGACTTCCAGAGCTCGAACGTGCTGTTCCGTCCTGGCGGCTCCTTCGCCTTCATCGACTTCCAGGGAATGCGCCTCGGCGCGGCCGCGTACGATCTCGCGTCGCTTCTCTACGATCCGTACGTGCCGATGGACGAGAAGACGCGGCTCGCGCTTTCCCGCGCGTATCCCGTTCCCGCTCTCGCGTTCGGCGCCGTGCAGCGCCTCGTGCAGGCGCTCGGAGCGTTCGGGCGCCTGGAGGCCGCCGGGCAGCCGCAGTTCGCTCGCCATGTGCCGCGCGCCCTTGAGAACCTTCTCGCGGCGGCGGACGAGGCCGGTCTCGACGCGCTGGGAGGCTTTGCGGAGGATCTCATCGCAAAGGAGCAGATCAGGCTTGGACGCCTTTACCACACGCACCATCACGAGGACGAAGAGGAGGCATGAAGGCGGGAGTGAAACAGTTCCTCCGCGCGATACGGAAAAACGCCTCGCGGCGTCCCGGCGTCGTCTCCACGCGCGCCAAGGGCCGCCGTCGCCTTATTCACGCCTACGACGCTGGTGACGACACTTTCATCTTCGAGAAGGGGGTGTGGCGCAACCTCAACGCCCATGCCTCTGTGCTTCTGGCGCTGAAGCGCGACCTGCGCTCCGCCTCTTCGCGTCGCGGCCATGTGATGGTGGTCACGACGGGCAACCACTCCGTGGGCGCGCTGCCGCTTCTCCAGGGACAGTTCTGGGATCTCTGCCGCCTCGACGCCATGAAGCGCGGCGAGGTGATGATGCACGGCGTGCTGTGCGCGAACGTGGTGGACGGAAAGCTCGAGATATCGCAGCGCGACGTGCCGTTTGCGCGCCTCGCGACGATTGACGGATGGCTCACCGGAACGCTGCGCTTCGCGAACTCCGACGTGGTGATGGTTGAGCGCAATGACCAGACGCTGGAGTACTTCAGGAGAAGGGGACAGGAGTGGCGCGTGAAGCCGCTCGCATGGACGGAGCGTGAAATGTCAGTGGCCTTGGCCGCAAGCCGCAAGCGCATCTCGACAACGCTCAGCTACTATCACGGCACGCGCGGCGTGCACTTCCTCTCATATCCCGAGTTCCATCGTCTCTCCGAGCTCGCGAAGAGCGACTTTGCGCTCTTCCGCGACGGACTGCACGAACTGGTGAGCGTGTTCGAGGGCCACGACTGCTCGTTCCTGCGCGAGAACAAGTACCATGGCCACCACGAGGTGGAGCTCTTCGGCCTGCGCCGCGGCGTGGCGCTGGAGAGGCTAGTGCCCGAGCTCGAGATGCTGATGCAGGGCATAGTGACGCACAGGACGTCCGACGAGGCGTCCGCCGCGCGCATGGCGGAGATCGACGCGCTGTACAAGTCGCTGCTAACGCGTCCGGAGCTTGCAGACGAATCTTCGAAGGCGTTCGTCGAGACGCTCTACATGTACATCACGGGCGAGATCTACTCCGTGATGGGCGAGGGGGCCACGCCTGCGTTCGACGACCGCCGCACTGCGCTGCCTGGCGGCACATTCAAGAACGGCATATGCATACGCGACCCGCTATGCGACACCCGAAGCGAGCTGCTGCTGACGAATCTGAGGGCGCTCGCGAGCCGCGACGAGGACGTCGAGTACGCGAACGTGTATGAGCTGCGCACGAACGACGCGGAGGCCGACCTCCCCATCGGCGAGGGCTCTACGCGCGAAGTCGTGTACAAGACTAACCGCAGACCGCTTGTGACTTCTCTGGTGGAGAAACGTCTGGCGCGTCCCGGAAAGGGATATGGCAGCTATGTTATCGCGCGCGCCCAGGCTTTCAAGTCGCTTGGCGTGGAGCTGCCCGACTACAGGCTGCTGCGGCGGTGGGGGCGTGGACGACTGAACCTGCGCTACGACTATTTCATCCGCACCCGCTGCGAGGGCGAGCCGCTCGCCGACATCCCTGCCAACTACTTCCAGCTCGCGGGCGAGTTCGGCGGCGCTGACGCCGGCGAGGATCCGCAGGTGGTGCTGGCCGTCGCCTTCCTGATGGGCGACGCGGCTGCGCAGAACCTCGCGATGAAGAAGTACGATCCGGCCACCAAGACGCCGCTATACGGCGTGGGCAAGGAGATCTACCGCTTCGGGTACGACATCAAAGCCGGGCGCCTCATGCCGCAGGGCGTATCCTACTGTTCTGTGCGCGGTTCGCTCGGCTGGCCGGATCTCTCGCGCACGGACCGCAATCTCGAGGCAATCGGTGCATTCTATCTTGCCGTGTTCGCCAAGACGCTCGCCGATTTCGCCGAAAAGCATCCCGTATGCACCATCGCGGAGCTCGGCGAGCGCTTCTCCGCCGGCTTCGAGTTCCGCCTGCGCGCCATGGAGTGGGCCTTCACCGTGCGCCGCGACGACTTCGAGGGATTCAATCCCGAGCTCAAGCCCCGCTACGGCTTCCTGCCCAAGTGGCACTTCGCCCTCTGGGCGCTCGAGCGCCACGTGCGCCGCATGGACGCTCTGCGCGAGCGGCTGCAGTACTTCATTGAACATCCCGACTCCGTGCAGGTGACTGCCCCCGCAGAAGACGTGCGCGTGATGGAGGACGCCAACGCCGCCAACGTGCTGAGCGCCCTATCCGACATCGAAATTCATTTCATAGGCGAGAACGACGCCTGAACGCATTGAAAGATGAAAGACGAACTTATACAGATACTTGACCCCGCGACGAAGATTTCTGTGATATGCGCCGACTGCACCACGGCCGCATGCGAACTTTCGCGCGCCCATCTCTCAGGTCCCACGGCTGCAGTCTATCTCGGCGAGGCGCTTGCGGGCGTGGCGCTGCTCGGCTCTGAGGCGTCGCAGGACGACGAGACCGTGACATTCCGCCTCGAATGCACGGGTCCGCTGGAGGGATTTCTTGTCGAGTGCACCGCGGCAGGCACGCTGCGCGGGTACACGAAGAAGAAGATACTCGACGAGTTCGACGGCATGGGCGCGCCGAAGGACGCGAAGGTGCTTGGCGAAACGGGCACGTTCGAGTTCATAAGGTCAATACCGGGCAGCATTCTCTCGAGTGGCACTGTGGCGACGACGTGGAAGAGGCGTGCGGTCGCTTCGGGCCTTGACGCCTATTTTGACCAGTCCCTGCAGCGGCGCGTGCGCACGGCCGTTGCGTGCGCTGCGGGCGATGACGCCTTGCCGGTCTATGCGCGCGGGCTGCTCGCGGAATGCCCGCCCGACGGCGACGCCGCCGCGTTCGCCGAAACGGCGAAGGTGTTTGAAGATGGCGGCGCCGCGAAGGCGTTGGCCTCTGGTTCG
>JAFUDL010000063.1 GCA_017459225.1 Kiritimatiellia bacterium | reverse complement strand
GGCCGGCTTCTGCTCTGCGGCCGCATTGCGCTGGCCGCGCGAGTTGACGGCGAATTGGCGTGCGGCGTTTGAGGCGCGATACGGCATACGGAGGAAGAGACCTCCGTACGACCATTTGCCGAACGACACGTCGCCAAAGTCGGCCGAGAGAGTCCAGGTGAGATCCATCACGTAGTTCGTGCCGTGATCGGTCAGCGTCCATTCCTGCGTCTCAGTGAGAACAGGCGTGCCGTCCGGCTTCGTCCAGCGCGTCTTCACCTTCCAGCTCGCCTTGTTTCCGTCAATGACCGGCTTGGCCACCGGCTCGGGATGGAACTGCCCCTTCTCCCTCTCCCAGAAGTTGACGCCGTTCACCGCATGGAGGCCAACGTAGAGGCCGTGCTGCCAGGGATGGTGCTTCGGCACGTTTTCAGTGTACACGCCATTGCCGTCGGGCGCCATGAGCGGATGGATGTACGCACGCTGATCGGCGGCGGCGTGCTGCTCTAGAAGGACAGTTCCCTCCGCGCGCTGCACGCGCCATCCGTCGGAAATCGGAACGGCGGTGAGCGCCGCGGCAAGAATGCTACACACGAACATATTCGAGCCTCCATTCGTTCCTGTACTGGCGCACGCGCAGAAGCTTGTTCGCGTCCTCGTCGTTTGTGTAGCGCAGCGTCTTCGCGTCGAACTTGAGCTTCCTGCCGCCAATATGCATCTTAACTCCTCTTCCAGGAAAGGCTACTTGTTGTGCTGCGGGCAGTAGCGGCCGCCATCAACGGGCTTGCGCACGCACTGTTTTCCGTCGTATGTCAGCGCGCGGCACTGCGTGAACGGCTTGGCGGGCTTCTTGGAAGGCGCGTGCTGCTTGCAGTAGTCGCTCTCGCCGTCCTTCTTGTGCTTGCAGCGCGTGCCCGCCTCGGTGATCGCCCAGCAGGTGCCGTCGTCCTTCAGCTTCGCGTCGGCTGGAGCCTTCTTTTCAGCCTCGGCCTTCTTCTCGGGGGCCTTCTTTACGTCGTCCTTCTTTGCCTCGGTTTTCTTCGCAGCATCAGCCTTCTTCGCCTGGTCGGCGTGTCCGATGCAGTAGGCAGAGCCAGCGTCGGCTTCGCGCTTGCAGCGCTCGCCCTTCTGCGTGAGGCCCTTGCATTGCGCAGCGAAGAGCGTGGTGGTGGCAAGGCACATTGCCATGATGATGAGTTTTTTCATTTTGCTTTCTCCTTTTCGTTTGTTGTTACGGAAATTCCGCCGCGCATGCGCTCGGCAAGAGTTGTGCGCCGCTCGCGCACGGTGTTCGTTTCGATCGCCTGCTTCACGGCCCAGGGCGCGCCTATCACAAGAACGAGCTTCTTGCCGCGCGTGATAGCCGTGTAGAGGAGGTTGCGCTGCAGCATCATGTAGTGCTGGCGGTGAAGGAGCACTATGACTGCCGGGTACTCGCTGCCCTGCGACTTGTGGATCGTGGTGGCGTAGGCTAGCACAAGCTCGTCGAGGTCGCCGCTGCGGTATTCTACGGGGCGGCCGTCGAAAAGCACCACGAGAGAGCGCGAGGAAGCGTCCACGCTCTGCACGAATCCGATGTCGCCGTTGAAGACGTCCTTGTCGTAGTTGTTCCTGAGCTGCATCACGCGGTCGCCCGCGCGGAAGCAGGTGCCGCCGCGCTGCACCGCCGGGCCGGCGCCGTTGAGGCGCGCCTGTATGACGTTGTTGAGGTTTTCAGAGCCAAGGCTGTTGCGGCGCATGGGCGTGAGTACCTGCACGTCCTGCAGGGGCTCGAGCCCGAAATGGCGCGGGATGCGAGTGGTCATGAAGTCGAGCGCGTAGTCGAGCGTCTTCGCGGGATCGTCCTGCGCGATGAAGTAGAAGTCGCTCTCGCCAGAGCGCGTCTCGAACGGCTCGCCGGCGTTGACGTGGTGGGCGTTGCGCACGATGAGACCAGTGCTCGCCTGGCGGAATATCTCGGTTAGCTGCGACGTCACCACCACGCCCGAGGCGATCAAATCGCGCAGCACATTGCCCGGCCCCACGCTGGGAAGCTGATCGGTGTCGCCCACGAGGATGAGAGTGGCGCGCTGCGGCAGCGCCGCCACGAGGTCCGCCATCAGGCGCACGTCCACCATCGACATCTCGTCGAAGATGAAGACGTCCCCCTCAAGCGGCTTCTCCTCGCAGTAGGTGAAGGAGTTCGTCTGGGGATTGTACTTAAGCAGGCGGTGAAGCGTCTGGGCTGGGGCGCCGGTCGATTCCGTCATTCGCTTCGCGGCGCGTCCCGTCGGCGCGCCCAGGAGCGTGCGGATCCTGTGCGCTCCGCCGCGCGCGCCGTATATCTCCACGAGCGCGCGAATGATGGTGGTTTTGCCCACGCCGGGACCGCCCGTAACGATCGAGAGCTTCGCGCCGAGGCTCGCGCGCACGGCGCGCAACTGTGCGGGCGCGAGCGTGAAGCCTGTTCGCTTCTCCCACCAGTCGATGGCCTTGTCGGGGTCGATGGGCGCGAAGGAGGGAGCGCTCTCGGCGAGACGGCGCAGGCGTGCGGCCACGCGCCTCTCGGCGATGTAGAGGTCGCGCAGATACAGACGGTCCCCCTCCTTCACCACGCGCCCCTCGTCCACTTCGGCCTTAAGCGCCTCGGCGAGCACCTCTACAGAGATGCCCACCAGCTCCTGCGCGTGCAGAAGGAGGTCCGGTTCACTCGTCCAGCAGTGCCCTTCTTCGTCGGCCTCAGAACGGAGCGTGTGGACTATGGCGGCGCGCGCACGCAGGGGGGAGTCCTTCGGCATGCCAACGGCCGTTGCGATGCGGTCCGCCGTGGCGAAGCCGATTCCCCAAATGTCGCGGCAGAGGCGATAGGGGTCCGCCTTGATTATTGCCACGGAGTCAGGGCCGTACATCCGGTATATCTTCGTCGTCTTCGCAACGGATATGCCGTACGTCTGCGTGAAGATCATTATCTCGCGAGTGCCGCGTCCCTCACGCCAGCCACGGCGTATGGACTCTATCTTCTTCGGGCCAAGCTTCGGAAACTCGGCGAGGCGTGCGGAGAAGCGGTCCAGCACTTCGATCGTCTCAGCGCCAAACCTGTCGACGATGCGGTTCGCGAGCACTGGACCTATGCCGTGGATGAGTCCGCTCGCGAGATAGCGGCGAATGCCCTCCACGGACTTCGGCGGCACGCACTCGATGGACTTCGCCTTGAACTGGCGCCCGCGCACAGGGTCATCCACCCACTCTCCCACGGCGTGCCGCTCCTCGCCCTCCCACGCGGCCGCGCATGTGCC
>JAFUDL010000062.1 GCA_017459225.1 Kiritimatiellia bacterium | reverse complement strand
GTTCAACCCCGACGGCGAGGCCGAGAACGCCGTGATGCGTGCGCTTGAGCATGGCGCCGCGGGGCGTGTGATCGACGTGGCGCGCGGGTACTGCCTGACGGAGCTGGAGGTGGCCGAGGGAGATTCGTTCGACGGCATGGCCGTTGTGGACGTGGCGAGGCATCCTGACTGGAAGGCCCTGATTGCGTACGTGGACCGTGACGAACGGTCTCTGCTGCCGTGCGGTAGTACCGTTCTGGCGCATGGCGACAGGATCGGCGTGCTAGCGAAGGAGAGCGACCTGGACTCGCTCGTCAAGTTCGCCCACCTGCCCACGATGAAGAAGTACAGGCACGTTGTGATATTCGGCGCGGACCACGTGGGGAAGCTTGTGGCGGCGAGGATGCACAGGATGTTCTGCAACAGGGTGTCGATCGTAGACTGGGACGGCGCGAGGTGCCGGCAGGCGAAGCAGGACCTCCGCAACGTGCAGGTGCTGTACGGCGACATGATGGACGAGGAGCTGATCCGCGAGGAGAGGCTAGACGAGGCGGACGCGCTTGTGGCGGCGTCGGGGAACTACGACCGCAATCTGATCGTGGCGTCTTACCTGAAGTCGCTGGGCGTGGCGAAGGTGATCGCATTGACGTCCAGCTCGAAGTTCAACGACGTCGCGTCGAGGCTTGGAATAGACGTTGCGGTGCCGATGCGCGGAACAGTTGTAGACGCTGTCTTGAGCCGCCTGCGCGGGCAGAACGTGCTGGAGGTGCACACGGTGTGCCGCCAGCGCTTCGAGGTGGTGAAGTGCGTCGTTTCGGAGAAGAGCCCGTTCGCGGGCAAGGCGGTGCAGGAGATCGCGAGCTCTGGCGAATGGCTGCTACTTCTGCGCGAGTCGGGGAAGAAGACGGAGATCCCGCACGGCAGCACCGTGCTTGAGCCGGGCGACAGCGTGACGCTTGTGATGCGCTCCACCGACAAACGAATCCTGGAGAGCTTCTGCGGAAAGGCGTGAGACGATGTCGTTTTCGATCATCCGCATATTCTCGTACATGCTGGGCATCGTGGGCGCGGCGCTGCTGCTGCCGTTCGCGGTGGGGTGCCTGAACGGCGAGGAGCGCGCGGCGATGGCGTTCGGCGTGCCGATGGCGGCGAGCCTCCTGACGGCGCTTGCGTTCTGGTACAGGCAGAAGGGCGGCGTGAAGACCATCAGCGTGGAGGGCGCGTTCATGGTGGTGGGCGGAATCTGGATAGTGATAGGCCTCTTCGGCGCGCTGCCGTACTATCTGAGCGGAGCCACGACCACGTTCACCGACGCCGTCTTCGAGAGCGTGAGCGGATTCACCACCACCGGTGCCACGATAATGGTGAACGTGGAGGTGCTGCCGAAGAGCGTGAACCTTTGGCGCTGCGAGACGCACTGGCTGGGAGGCATGGGAGTGATCGCGCTCGCGGTGGCGCTGATTCCGCTTCTCGGCGTGGGCGGCTTCCGCATGATAAAGGCGGAGACCACAGGTCCGGAGAAGAGCAAGCTCACGTCGCGCATCGCCACCACCGCAAAGACGCTGTGGGGCGTCTATTTCGTCTTCACGCTGACGCAGACTCTCCTGCTGCGCTATTTCGGGCTGTCGTGGTTCGACGCGTTGTGCCATGCGTTCTCGACGATGGGCACGGGAGGATTCTCAACGTACAACGACAGCGTGGCGCACTTCAACAGCACGGCGGTGGACTGGACGTGCACGGCGTTCATGCTGATTGCGTCCGTCAACTTCACGCTTTACTTCAACCTCCTCACGTTCAAGATGCGCGAGGTCTTTCTCGACACCGAGCTGCGCGGCTTTCTGCTCATCGTCGTGGTGGCCATTGGCGCCGTAACGCTGATCGAGCTTCAGGAATACGGCGACGCGGCGAAGTCGCTGCGCTATTCTGCGTTTCAGGTGGCGTCGATAATCTCCACCACCGGCTTCGTCACTGCGGACTACGCGCGCTGGCTTCCGGGCGCGCAGATGGTGCTGCTGGTGCTGTTCCTGATAGGCGGCTGCTCTGGATCGACTGCTGGAGGCGTGAAGGTGGTGAGGTGGGCCATCCTGTGGAAGCAGCTCAAGAACGAATTCCGCCGGCTTCTCCATCCCCACGAGATCGTGTCGCTGCGACTGAACGCGATGTCGGGAAGGGAGGAGTTCGTGCCGCTGGTGGCGTCGTTTCTCTTCGTGTACATGCTGCTTGTGGCGGTGACGTCGCTCGTGGGGGCGCTTTCGGGGCTCGGAATCGTTGAGTCCGTGACTGGGGCGCTGAGCATGATAGGCAACGTGGGGCCCGCGTTCGGCGCGCTTGGCCCCTCCGCCACGTTCGCGCCCCTACACTGGGCGGTGAAGTGGTGGTATTCCTTCGTGATGATCGCTGGCCGTCTTGAGATATACACCGTGCTGATTCTCATCGGCCAGGCCCTCCGCAGGGTATAGGCGCGGGCGATTTTGGGGCGCGGACAACGGCGAATATATGATATACTATTAGACACGCCCGCGGTGAAGGAAACCGTGCGCGAAGAACAAGGAGAACGAAGATGAAAATCAGTCTGGCCGCCGCAGCCATCGCGGCGGCGGCGCTGCAGTGCGCGAACGCTGGGGCAACGGCGCAGCGGCTCGTCCTTTCCGACGAGTCGCGCGGCCTCATACACTACTACGATGTAGCCGATCCGTCGAAGAGCTTTTCCGTGCCCGCAGAGAAGACCACATGGGACCTCCAGAGCGTGGGCGAGCGAGCGCCCGGCAAGATCGGGCGCTACCGGTACGTCTGCCGCAGCGGATTCAAGGTTGTCGACATGGACGAGCGACGCGACGTGGACGAATTCCGCCACCCGTCCCTCGCCGGCATCTCCGCCGTGAGCGAACTCCCCGACGGCGGCTTCATCGTGTGCGTCAACCCGCGCCTCAAGAAGGGCGAGCGCGCCATCTACGTGCGCAAGTTCTCCAAGGACCGCAAGCTGCTCGCCACCTACGCCTTCCGCGGCATCTTCAACGCCCGCACCATGACGCTTCTTCCCGGCGGCGACATACTGCTCGCACACGAGACCGGCTTCACGCGAGGCCGTCTGCCCAAGGAGAACCGCGACCAGGACGGCATCGCCGTCAAGCACGTGAAGATGCCCCGTTCGCGCAACATGTACCATGCCATCACCTCTCTCGACGGCAAGGGCTACTGGACCGGCGCGGGATACGCCGCGGAGGCCGTGCGATTCGACCTCGACGGCAAGCCCCAGAAGGCGTGGTCCATACCGCCCGCCGACGGAAAGAAGGGCTACTTCTTCGCGAAGGTCCAGGAGTTCGAGAACGGCCACGTGCTTGTGGCCAACTGGACCGGCCACGGCAGGGACGACTCGAAGCGCGGCTGGCAGCTGATCGAGTTCGACGAAAACGGCAAGGTGGCGTGGACGCTATATGATCCACAGCGCTTTGGCTCGATCCACGGATTTGTAGTTCTGGAGACAAAATGAAAAGCACTGCATTCGTCGTCGCGGCACTTGCCGCGTCCTGCCTGGCGGCCGCCGAGACGGCAGTTCCTGCCGCAACCATCGCCGCCACCAACACGCCGCCGCCTGCCGGTCTGGAGTCTAGGGAGGGAGGCCTGCGCGCAGACGCAGGCGCGGACCTGCGCGTGCGCCAGGAGATCATGCACAACATCGTGGGCAACCCGGGCGCGCCTGGCGCGATGATGCCGCGCGCCTACAAGAAGGACATCAACCACATCCGCTTCCGTCCGCGCGTGTGGGGCCGCCTCGACTACGAGAACTTCACGCTCTACGGCCGCCTCGTGGACGAATTCCGCGAGCACGTCGTGGAGAACGGCGTTAAGCGCAAGCGCCGCTCGTACAACTTCCCCGACGAGGTGGTGCTGGACAATCTCTTCCTCGAGGGGCGCGGCCTCTTCGACGGCTTCTTCGACTTCCGCATCGGCCGCCAGGACCTCTTCGAGCGTGGCCACTCCGTGTTCGGGCTCGACCGCACGCTTTTCGACGGCGCGCCGTACGTGGGATCTCGATCCGCCTACGCCGACATGATGAAGTTCACCTTCCACACGTCCGACGACTCGAAGCTCGACGCCTTCGCGCTCTACGACAACGGCCGCAACATCTACCGCTATGGCAACCGCCTTTCGCGCGGACGCCCGATGAACGCCATCCACCCAGCCGACTCGCCCGAGATGGACGAATGGGGCGGCGGACTCGTTTGGCACCACTCGCTCTTCGAGAAGCGCCTTCCCTACAAGCTCTACATGATCCACAAACACAACGAGGACTACACCGCGTTCAACGGACGCCACGTGCGCGACAAGCAGATCACCACGTTCGGCGCGCTTCTCACGCCAGAGCTCACAGAGAACGTCTCGTTCGAGTTCGAGGGCGCGCATCAGTTCGGCACGGCCGACAGCGGCCGGAAGCAGGCCGGCGGCACGATGGGCTACATGGCCGTCGACTTCCACAGAGACCGCGAGGCGCAGGGCCTCAAGCCATACGCACGCCTGAGCTCGTACTATCTTTCCGGCGACAGAAACCGCACCGGAGCGGACGACAACGACACCGCCTGGGATCCGCTCTGGGGCCGCTGGCCGCAGGACTCCGAGCTCTTCCAGTACGGCACGCTCTACGGGCTCGGCTACTGGAGCAACATGATCTACACCAAGCTCGAGCTCGGCCTCAACATCGGTCCTCGCCACCGCGTGGCCGCATATTCGGGCCCGATCTTCGCGGCTGTGCAGGACCGCATCGGGCATGCCGACGGTTCGGGAGACAGCATGTTCAAGGGCGTCCTCTCGGTGGTGCGCTACGACTTCCCGATCATTCTCGCCCCCAAAAAGGCGCGCGGCATCGACCGCTTCGAAGTCTTCGGCCACATCATGGCCGAAGTGTTCAACCCGGGCGACTACTACGACTCGTCGCGTCCGTCGTACTTCATCCGCTGGGAGTTCAGCATAAGCTTCTGACCGTGCGCATGACGGTGTTCGTCATAAACATGGCGCGCTCCACGGCGCGCCTCCAGCGTGTGGCCGCGCGCCTTGCCGAGCTTGGCGTAGAGTGGGAGCGTGTTGAGGCGATTGACGACTCGACTCTCGACGAGACTGCGCGCCGCCGCGCCTTCAGCCGGCTGGGCTGGTGGTGCTGCACGCTTGCACCAATCGTGCGCGGACAACTTGGCTGCGCGATGAGCCACCAGCTCGCCCAGCGCGCAATGATCGATCGCGGCCTTGACGTGGCGTGCGTGCTTGAGGACGACGTGGTGTTGCATGACCGCTTCCCCGATGCGCTTCGCTGGGTTGAGGATCATCTGGATCCGGCGCGCGCGCAGGTGGCGCTGTTCGCCGGCGCCGCCATCGCGGTGATCCTGGTGGGCCGCGAGCTCGCCAGCGGCAAGTCGGTCAAGGTGCTGGAGGCCGGCACCGCCGTGCTGTTCGGCGCGCTCGGCCTCTATGTCACGCTGGTGCAGGCGGCCTGGACCATTCTCGGCGTGCGCCTCGCGGTCGATACCGGCCTCCTCGCCATCGTGCTGATCTCGATCGCGATCC